>JBPCOR010000215.1:0-3668 GCA_051000035.1 Mycobacteriales bacterium
TCCGCGGCCAGCGGCTGGTTGTGGTGGACGACTCCATCGTGCGGGGAAACACCCAGCGGGCGCTGGTGCGGATGTTGCGTGGAGCCGGTGCGCTGGAGGTCCACGTGCGGATCTCCAGCCCGCCGATCCGGTGGCCCTGCTATTACGGCATCGATTTCGCCAGCCGCGCCGAGCTGATCGGCGATGGCCTGGATGTCGATGGCGTACGCGCCTCCATCGGCGCCGACACGCTGGGCTACGTCTCGCTCGACGGGTTGATCGCCGCCTCCGAGCAACCCAAGACCCGGCTGTGCCGGGCCTGTTTCGATGGGCACTACGCGATTGCGGCGCCCGACGAGGAGCTCGCCGGCAAGTGCGTCCGCGAAGCGCTACCGTCCTCGCCCGACTGCTAGCTGGGCCCGGTGGCCGCGGCCGGCGTCGGCGGGCACGATGCACTGAGCCGGCCGTGAGCCGGCCGTGAGCCGGCCGGCTTATCGCCGCAGGGGGAAGCTGGATTCGGGGAATGGGAATGACTGACGAGCCACGCCCGGCGACCTACGCCGACTCAGGTGTCGACATCGGTGCCGGGGAGCGTGCCGTCGAGCTGATGCGCCCGTGGGTGGAGAAGGCTAGCCGGCCGGAGGTGATTGGCGGCATCGGCGGCTTCGCCGGCCTCTTCGAGCTGGACCTGTCCAGATGGCGCCACCCCGTCCTCGCGTCGTCCACCGACGGCGTCGGCACCAAGCTGGTGATTGCCCAGCAGCTCGGCCGGCACGACACGATCGGACTTGATCTGGTCGGCATGGTCGTCGACGATGTGGTCGTCTGCGGCGCGGAGCCGCTGTTCCTGCAGGACTACATCGCCTGCGGGCGGGTCGTGCCCGAGCGGATGGCGGAGATCATCGGCGGTATCGCCCGCGGATGCGCGCAGGTGGGATGCGCCCTCGTCGGCGGCGAGACCGCGGAGCACCCGGGTCTGCTCGAACCCGACGAATATGACATTGCCGGTACGGCGGTCGGGGCCGTCGACCGCGACGCGCTGCTCGGCCCGGTCCGGGTCCGTGTCGGTGATGTCGTGATCGCGATGGGCTCCTCCGGGCTGCACTCCAACGGTTACTCGCTGGTGCGTCACACCCTGCTCGGCTCGGCCGGGAGGATGCCCCTCGACGCTATCCCCGAGGACCTCGACACCGACCGCACGCTCGGCGAGGAACTTCTGACGCCGACACGGATCTACGCCCGGGACTGCCTCTTGCTCGTCGCGGAGTGCGAGGTGCACGCATTCGCGCACATCACCGGCGGCGGGCTGGCGGCGAACCTGTCGAGATCGCTGCCGGTCGGCCTGGACGCGGTCGTGGACCGCGGCAGCTGGCGGCCGGCACCGGTGTTCGAGCTGATCGCCGGCCGGGGCCGGATCGAGGCCGAGGAGATGGAACGCACCTTCAACATGGGCGTCGGCATGATCGCCGTGGTGGCGGCGCAGGATGCCGACCGGGCGCTCGCGGTGCTGATGGGCCGGAAGATGCCGGCGTGGGTCGCCGGCGAGGTGGCCGCGGGTCGGGACGTCGACGGTGGGGGTGTCGCGCGGCTGACGGGCAGGTACGCCCGCTGACCCGCGAGCGAGACCATCACCGAGCGGACGCGGCGATACACCGACAGTTGCGGTAAGCCGTCGACAGTGTCAGCGGGCCGGTGCGTCAGCCCAGGCGGTCGGCGTTGCACGTCGTATCGTCGTCGTCGTCATCCTCGTCGGAGGAGTTCTCCGACGCGCCACGACCGCCGTACCCGTCACGCTCCGGGGCACTGGTCAACTCCTGCTGGAGGCGCTGAAGGTCGGGCTCCTGATTGCTGTATTTCAAGGCCCGGGCGACTTTCGTCTGCTTGGCCTTTGCTCGGCCGCGCCCCATGGCTCGACCCCCTCGTACAGGACACGGGCGGTCGCAGCGCGACGCCTCAGCTCGTCAAATTCGTCGTGTCGCCTACGGTACCGTGCCCGCTCCCCGACGGCACGCCGACCGCCCGTCGGGCCGGTGTGGTTCCTTGCGGCGGCTCGTCAGCGGGGCAGCAGGATGCCGCGTAGCCGCCCGACGTCGGACATGCGGCGCTCGGCGAGCCGGTCCGCGGCCGTCGCCGGGGACACGCCGTCGGAGTCGGCCAGCGCGAAGATCCGGCGGGTGGTGTCGAAGATTTCGGTGGCCTTCGCCTTCGCAGCTTCTCCACTCCCGGATGTGCAAGCTGATTGTTGGCCGCGCCGCAGACGATCGTGGCGGTCAGCTGCGCCACCGTGTCCTCATCGGGCGCTCCGCCCAGCGCGCAGGGGGCGTAGACGTCCAGGCCGTCGGCGAGCAAGGCTGGCACGTCGGCCGCAATGTCGACGCCGGGATGGCGCGCCCCGATCCGGGCCAGCGCGGCCTCGCTCACGTCCGTCACGACGACGGTGGCGCCGTCCTCGAGGAGGTGATCGAGCAGGTGACGCCCGACCTTGCCAACTCCGGCCACACCGGCTCGGCGATCCCGCCGGCTCGGCGTACCCCACGCGTGCTCGGCGCTCGCTCGCATGCCCTGAAAGAGGCCGTACGCCGTCAGGATCGACGAGTCACCCGCGCCGCCGTGCTCGGGCGACCGACCGGTAACCCACCGGGTCTCGCGCGCCACCACGTCCATGTCCTGGCCGTACAGGCCGACGTCGCAGGCGGTGATATGGCGGCCGCCGAGCGAGGCGACGAACCGGCCGTAGGCCCAACCTGTTCGTGGCCGTGCGGCCCGTCCGCGGATGCGTCTGCCGATCCGCCGCTCCGGGTGAAGACGGTCACGGCGCCTCCTGCTGACGCGATCCGCGCCGGCTGGTCGGGCTGGTGTCGGCCTGGGTGAGCCGGGGGTGCCCGGGAAACCCGCCGGTCCGCCGGTCAGGCTCTCATTCGGTTAACCTGCAAGATGCGTGCCGGATGCCTGCTCGCAACCGGCCGCCACCGATGGCCGGGGTCGGGAGCGCGGGTGAGTAGGGACGGAATGCGCCAAGCGTGCGTAACGGCCGCGTAGCATAGCGGGGCGAGAGACACAAGCCTCGCGGGTGTCGCTATTTGATCTTAGCGGCAAAATGGTTCATTATGGACTTGAGGCACTGGTAACGAGATGTCACGCAATCACGGGGCAGGCGGTAGAGAGGAAACACATGGCCACGCGCATCTCCACGGAGGCTGAGCCGCTGTTGACCCCGGCTGAGGTCGCGAGCATGTTTCGGGTGGACCCCAAGACTGTCACGCGCTGGGCCAAGGCCGGCAAGCTGACGTCCATCCGGACCCTCGGTGGGCATCGCCGCTACAAGGAGACCGAGGTCCGGTCGCTGCTGACCGGCGGATCCGATGCAGCCTTGGCCGAGTCCGCCGAGTCCGCCGGGTCCGCCGAGTCCGCCGAGTCCGCCGAGTCCCCGCAGGCCTGATACCCCCCGGAGCTTGCGCCCGCGGCCGTGACCCCGGCTGGGCCGCGAATCCGGCGGCGGTAGCGTCGGCGGTCACTGACCGCACCCGATATCCGCAAGCCCCCCGTGAGTGAGCGGGCTGTGACGGGTCGCTCCGGCAGAGTTCGGCCCGATTCCGGGCAAGGTGCGCAGGGCCAGCCACCGGCGTTCTACCTGCCGCTGGGCGACGGCACTCTTGCTGCGACGGTCAATACGCAGGGCCCGTGGAGCG
>JBPCOR010000216.1:0-6367 GCA_051000035.1 Mycobacteriales bacterium
GTCCAGGCTCCGGGCGTTCTCGTCGTGCACCCCGCCCCACACCAGCCCGCGGTCCGGGTCGTGCTCGTACTCCGTCGGTGCGATCCGCTCCCGCGGCGCGGCGGGCCGGTATCCGGTGTCGGCCATCGCGAGCGGCCCGGTGATGCGGTCGCCCACGACGGCATCGAGCGTCGCTCCGCAGGCGTGCTGGACCAGCAGCGCCAGCGCCATCAGGTTGATGTCGGAGTAGCAGTACGCCGCACCCGGCGCGGCGACCGGCACCGTGGAATGCACGGCGGCGACACGGTCGGTCGCCGTGGGGTATGTCCACAGTGCAGGGTCGGGGTCGGCAGGCAGGCCGGAGGTGTGGGTCAGCAGCCGCCGCAATGTGATCGAGCCCTTGCCGGCCGCGCCGAAGGCGGGCAGATAGCCCGCCACCGGCCGGTCCAGCTCCAGCGCGCCGTCCTGCACCTGCTGCATCACGGCGATCGAGGTGATGAGCTTGGATATCGACGCGATGTCGAAGACCGTGTCGGGCCGGGTCGCGATGCGCTGGCCCGCAGCCAGTTCGGTGCCCTCGCGATCGGCGTACCGCAGGACGTCGCCGCCCGCCTCGTGCAGCGCGACGACGTCGCCGCACCCGGCCAGGACGACATAGCCCGGGTAGTACGGACGGCCGGTCTCCGCCGTCGCCTCGGTGAGTCCGGCCGAGGCCGCCGCGCCGATCGCTGCGACGCCGCGCTCGGTGAGTCCCGCCTCGCCCGGTGAGCCGTTTCGCAGCCCAGAGCCGGCACCGCCGAGCACACATCCTCCAGTTGTCGCGAGGATGGCGAGTCAACCACAGCCGCGCACCCACAACCGGACCCGCCGGCTCTCGGGCCGTCCGACTCCTACCCGCAGACGTGCCGCCCCGATGGCCTGCGATGACTTTCGCGGAGCCGGCCGCGGTGCGGAACAGCAGGCTCACGTTGCGCGCGCGGAGCGCCGACTCGATGGCGGAGAGGAACCGGACGAAAACGACTCGATGACAAGCACCACCGGGCTGCCCGTTCAGCGGATAGCAGACCGCGGCCCGTCAAGCCGTGGTGTCCACGTTCGGGTCGGCAAGACCGCGGGCCGCCCGGGCGCTACGGTTCCCCGGTGCCAGGCGATCCGCCATCAGACCCCGGATTCGCCGACCTCGGGTTCGCGCGAGTCGACACCGACCGCGCCCGGCGGACGGGCGATCCCGAGGTCGTCTACGCCGCCGGGAAGACGACCGCGCAGGTGCTCGAGATCGTCGCCGTACTGCGGTACACCGACCCGGACCGCCCGGCGCTGATCACCCGCGCCGACGCGGCCGTGCTCGATGCCCTGGTCGACAACTACGGCGCCGACGCCGTCGTCGATGCGACCTGCCACGCCGGTGCCGTCGGGCCGCTGCCCGGTGCGGCCGGCCTGGTGCTCGTCCTGTCCGCCGGCACGTCGGACGGCGCTGTCGCGGCCGAGGCGGCGTTCACCGCGCGCGCCTTCGGCGCCGGCGTACGCCGGGTCAGCGATGTGGGCGTGGCCGGCATCCACCGGCTGCTCGCGGTCCGCGACGTGATCGAGACGGCCGACTGCATCATCGTCGTCGCCGGCATGGACGGCGCGCTGCCGAGCGCTGTGGGCGGGCTCACCGGTGTGCCGCTGGTCGCCGTACCCACCAGCGTCGGCTACGGCGCGGCGTTCGGCGGCGTGTCGGCGCTGCTGGCGATGCTGAATTCGTGCGCCCCCGGCGTCGTCGTCAGCAACATCGACAACGGCTTCGGCGCGGGCGTCTTCGCCGCCCGCGTCGCCCGGCGGGCCGCGCCGCACGCATCGGGACCGGCTCCGGGGGAGGCCGGCACATGATCGGCTGGGTGGACTGCGGGGCCGGGGCGAGCGGCGACATGTTCCTCGGCGCCGTCGTCGACGCCGGCGCGCCCGTGGAAGCGCTGCGGGACGCGATCGCCGCCGTCGGGGTCGAGCGCATCCGGCTGGAGATCACGACGGTCAGCCGGCACAGCATCGGTGCGACCAAGGTCGACGTCGTCGTGCCGCGGACCACCGTGTCGCGAACCTGGGCGAATATCCGGGACCGGCTGGAGACCTCCGAGCTCACCGACTGGGTCAAGACGACGGCTCTGTCGGCGTTTCGCCGGCTCGCCGAGGCCGAGGCCGCCGTGCATCGCACCACCCCCGAGCACGTGCACTTCCACGAGGTCGGCGGCCTGGACGCGATCGCCGACGTCGTCGGTACGGCGGCCGGGCTGCACGCGCTCGGGGTGCGCGAGCTGCATGCGGGCACGGTCGCGTTGGGCACCGGCATGGTGCGCGGCGAGCACGGCCTGGTGCCGGTCCCCGCGCCGGCCGTCCTGTACCTGCTCCGCGAGGCCGACGCGCCGGTCTGGGCCGGCCCCGCGCCGTATGAGATGTGCACGCCTACCGGCGCGGCGTTGCTCGCGGCCACCGTCTCCACCTGGGGTGTCATGCCGCCGATGACCGTCCGCGCCGTCGGCGTCGGCGCGGGCAGCCGGGAGGTCGACGAGGTACCCAACCTGCTCCGCCTCGTCCTGGGCGACGCGCCGGAGCCCGCGGAGCCGGCCGGACCAGGCAGCCAGCAGGTGATCGAGGCCAACGTCGACGACCTCGACCCGAGGCTGTGGCCCGGCGTGCTCGACCAGCTCCTCGCCGCCGGCGCGGTCGACGCCTGGCTGTCGCCCGTGACGATGAAGAAGGGCCGGCCGGCCCACACGGTGCACGCGCTGTGCCCGACCGCGGCGGCGGCGGCCGTCCGCGACGTGCTCTTCGCCGCCACGACGACCATCGGGGTCCGCGAGTACACCGTGGACAAGCACGCGCTGCACCGCGAGCGGGCGACCGTCACGGTGCTGGGTCACCCGGTGGGCGTGAAGATCGCGCACCACGGCGGCCGCCCGGTCAACGTCAGCGTCGAGTACGACGACGTGTGGGCGGTCAGCGAGGCGACCGGCGTGCCGGTCAAGGACGTCCTGCGGGCGGCGACGGCAATCGCGCACGACCGGCACGGCCGCACCGGCGCGCCCTGATCAGAAACCGGTTTGCGAATTCGGGAACAGAATCGCATGCTTGTGACATACAAGTAGTTGTATGAGTCAAGCAAGCGAAGGAGACCGATGGCCACAGCGACGACGCTTGCCGACCTCGACGCCGACTCCAAGGAGATTTCCCGGGCACTCTCGCAGCTGTTCCGGATGACCACCCGGATCAAGGCCCAGCTGTCCTCGGAGCGCTCCGGCTGGTCGACGTTCCCGCTGCTGGCGCGGCTGTGCGAGGACGGCCCGTTGCGTCAGTCCGACCTCGCCGAGCGCGTGCACTCGGACGTATCGACGGTGAGCCGGCAGGTCGCCCACCTGGTCGAGTCCGGCCTGGTCGAGCGCACCCCCGACCCGGCCGACGGCCGAGCGGCACGACTCGCGATCACCGCCGGCGGGCGCATCTCCCACGGCAAGCACCTTCAGATGCGGGATGAATACCTCACCGGTGTCCTGACCGACTGGCCGGAGCGCGACCGTCGCCGCTTCGCCCACCTCCTGCAGCGCTTCGTCGACGACATCGAGCGCTGCGCCCCCACGACCGTCACCATGAAACGATCGGAGCACGCATGAGCACGTCGACCGCCGCGGCGACCACCACGCCGGGTGAGGTCGGATCAGCTGCCAGCGGGCGGATGACCCACCGGCAGATCCTCACCATTCTCGGCGGCCTGATGATGGGAATGTTCCTGGCCGCCCTGGACCAGACCATCGTCGCCTCGGCGATCCGCACCATCGGCGACGACCTGCACGGCCTGTCGATCCAGGCCTGGGTCACCACGGCGTACCTCATCACCTCGACCATCTCCACACCGCTGTATGGCAAGCTGTCGGACATCTACGGCCGCAAGCCGTTCTTCCTGCTCGCCATCTCGCTGTTCATCATCGGGTCCGCGGCGTCGGCGTTCTCCACCTCGATGTACATGCTCGCGGCGTTCCGTGCCTTTCAGGGTCTCGGCGCCGGCGGCCTGTTCTCACTCGCCCTCGCGATCATCGGCGACATCGTGTCCCCCCGCGAGCGGGCCAAGTACCAGGGCTACTTCCTCGCCGTGTTCGGCACCTCCAGCGTCCTGGGTCCGGTGGTCGGCGGCTTCTTCGCCGGTGCCAGCTCGATCCTTTTCGTGTCCGGATGGCGCTGGGTGTTCCTTGTCAACGTGCCGATCGGCATCGCCGCGCTCTTCGTCGTGTGGCACACGCTGAACATCCCGCACGTACGCCGTGAGCACCGGATCGACTGGCAGGGCGCGCTCGCGATCGCCGTGGCGCTGGTCCCGCTGTTGATCATCGCCGAGCAGGGTCGCACCTGGGGCTGGGGCTCGTCTCGGGCGTTTGTCTGCTATGTCATCGGGGCCATCGGCCTGGCGTCGTTCGGCTACGTCGAGAGCCGCGCCGGCGACGACGCACTGATCCCGCTGCGGATGTTCCGCAACCGCACGTTCAGTCTCACCTCCGTGGTCGGCATCGTCGTCGGCATGGGGATGTTCGGCGGCATCTCGGTGCTGCCGCTCTACCTGCAGATCGTCAAGGGCGCATCGCCGACCAAGTCCGGCCTGCTCCTGCTGCCGCTGACGGCGGGCATCATGGTGGCGTCGATCATCTCCGGCCAGCTCATCTCGCGCACGGGGCGGTATCGGCCGTTCCCGATCATCGGTTCCGGGTTGATGGTCGTCGGCCTGATACTCATGCACGGGATCGGCGCCGACACGTCGTTCACGGTCACCGCGATCTACATGGTGGTGTTCGGTCTGGGCCTCGGAAACGTGATGCAGCCGATCACCCTCGCCGTACAGAACGCCATGCCGGCCCGCGATATCGGGGTGGCGACGTCCTCGGCGACGTTCTTCCGGCAGATGGGCGGAACGCTCGGCGTCGCGGTCTTCCTCTCCGTGCTCTTCAGCACGGTCGGCGACAAGATCAGGGCGTCGTTCCAGACCGCGGCCGGGACCCCGGCCTTCCAGCAGGCGCTGCACGATCCGGCCGTGACGGGCAACCCGGCCAACAAGACCATTCTCGGACTGCTCAGGGGCGGCGGGACGGTCGACAACAACACGCTGAACGACACGGCGTTCCTCAAGGGCGCCGATCATCGCCTGGCCGAACCGTTCTTCGTCGGCTTCTCCCAGTCCATGGACCTGGTGTTCATCATCGGCGCGAGCGTGCTCGCCATCGCATTCGTGCTGCTCTGGCTGCTGCCGGCGATCCCGCTGCGCACCCAGTCCGGCATCGAGAGCCGCAGCACCGACGCGCGGGCGGCGGCCCGGGAGTCGACCGCCGCCGCCGGCGACCGGCCGCGGGGAGTCCGGCCGAAGAGCGACAGCAAACTCGACGGCCAGCCCGAGGAACACCCCGATGTACGCCCGGATCGCCCAGCCGGCAGGCACCGGGCGGCAGAGCCGGAGATCGCCGGGCAGAGCGCCCTGGACAGCTGAGCCTGATGGCGGGGCAGATCAGCGCACGGCCGCGGCGATCTGCCCCGCCGCCTCGGCGACCCTGGGACCGACCCGGTCGACGTCGAGAGCTCCGAGGGCGACCACGCCGACGCTCGCCTCCAGACCGGTCACGCCGATGATCGGCGCGGCGACGCCGGTGGCCCCGGGCTGCAACTCGCCCGCGGTCGCGACCCACCTTCGGGCCCGCGCCGGCTCGGCACCCCGGCGGGCCAGCAGGATCGCCTGGCCGGCAGCGCCCAGACCAAGAGCGTGCCGGGTGCCCTCGCGGTAGGCGACGTGCATGTCGGTCCGTCGCGGCTCGGCCACCGCGACGGCCAGCGCCTCACCGGCGTCGACGACGGTCAGGTGCGCGGTCGCGCCGACGTCCTCGGACAACGCGCGTAGCGGTCCCTGCGCGAGCGACCGCAGGTGCGGTGCGACGTCGCGGGCGAGCTCGAGCAGGCCGAATCCCAGCCGCACCAGGCCTTCGGCGTCCCGGCGCACCAACCGGTGGCGTTCCAGGGTGGCCACCAGCCGGTAGACGACCGGCCGGGAGATCTCCAGGTCGACGGCGAGTTCGCCGACGGTGCGGCCGTTCGGCGCGGTCGCCAGCGCGTCCAGCAGCCGCAGCCCACGGTCCAGAGTCTGCACGGTCTCGGTGGGCACCGGCCCGGGTCCGCCAACGGAGTCGCCGGCGGCGGTACGGGACGGGCCCCGGGTCACGACGCGTCCAGCCGCCGGCTCGCCGCGGGTGTGATCGTGCCGTGCACGTCGCCGAAGCCGATGTGCGGGCCGCTGTTGTCGCGGGTGGTCGCGGTGATCGTCACCGTGTCGCCGTCCTCGAGGAAGCTGCGCTCGCCGCCGTCGGCGAGTCGCAGCGGCTCC
>JBPCOR010000096.1:0-8184 GCA_051000035.1 Mycobacteriales bacterium
GCTGCGGGGCCCTCAGGGCGTAGACGCTGCCCTGGGCCGACTGCTCCGGCTGCACCTCGGCGGGCAGGTGGACCTGCAGGCGAGCACCTATCCACTGCCCATCTGGCGGAGGCTCGCGGCGGCCGACCCGGACGGTTACGGATTCGACTACCTCCAGCAAGGCCCACCCCGGTGGCGGGTCCGGGTCACCCGACGATCCGACTCCTGATTTCGGGGCCCGTCCGCCGGCAGGTCAGCGCGCCACCGCAGCCCGTCGAATGCCGTCGCAGCAACGACATCGGCCAGGGTCTCCGCGCCGTACCGGCTGCCTGGCTTCAGCCATTCGGTGAGCGAGTTGACCATGCCGAAGAGCAGTCGGGCCGTGACCGCTGGGTCGAGGTCTGGGCGGAGGTGGCCGTCACCGACGGCTTCCCGTACCAGATCGGCGACCAGCCGGTCGAGCCGGCGGCGGCGCAGCAAGGCCCGCCGCTCGACCTCGCTGTTACCGCGCACCCGTAGCAGCAGGGTGACATAGGGCAGCCGGTCGACGAGCACCGCGACGCTTGCCCGCAGCAGTGTTTCCAGCCGTACGACGGCGGGCCCGTCGAGCCGGCGCACCTGGGCCGCGGCCGTCTCCAGCCCGGTCAGCGCGTGATCGAGCGCGAGACCCAGCAGCGCGTCCTTGCTCTCGACGTGGTGATAGATCGCCGACTTGCTGATCTGCAGGCGGCGGGACAGGTCGTCCATGCTGGTGCCGTCGAATCCACGCTCGTTGAAGACGGCCACGGACGTGGCCAGCACCGTCGACAGGTCGTGCCCGGGGCGTCCGCGCCGCCGCGCAGGGGCCGCGCTCATCGCCTTCTCGTGCCCGCCGACTCGCTCACGCCGCGAGAATAACCGAACGAACAGACGGTCGGTATTACCCGAAACCGGCCGATCCGACCGGCGGCCGCTCGAATGCCTCCGCGGCAGGCTCAGAAAGGCGGCGGGTCGGCAATTGATCGGTCGGCCCGCGGGGCCGGCTTGGGAGCCGTCTCGTCGATGATGCGAACGTCGATGGCACTGTCGAGGTCGGGTCCGGGACGGATCGAATAAGCGCGGCCGGTGGGCGTCGTCCAGGAAACAGAACCATCGCGCCGAAGGTCGCACCACCACTGGCTTCCTCGACCCGGCCGGCCGTCCTTGGTCGCGTGATGTCGTCCGCACAACGGCCACAGATTGGCCGAGCTGGTGCCGCCGCCGGCTGACCATCGATGTCGGTGGTCGAGGTCGCACCGGGCGGCCGGGCGCTGGCAGGTCGGGAATCCGCATGCGCGGCCGCGGGCCCGGACGAGGTCGGCGAGCGCCGCCGGCGGCCGGTAGCGGGTGCGCCCGACGTCGGTGACCGTCCCGGTGACGGGGTCGGTGAGCAGCCGCTGCCAGCTGCCGGTCGCCGCGATGGCGCGGGCCAGATCATCGTCGATCGGGCCGTAGCCGACCAGCTCGGCCGGCTCGTTCGGCCGGTCGCCGGCGCTGGTGACCGTCTCGGCGGGGAGGAGGACCTGCACGAGCGGCCGCAAGGCGACCGGTGTGGCGGCTCCGAACATGATCTGCACGAGAAGGTCGGCGCGCAGTTGGTCCAGGGTGCGGGAGTCGCCCCCGGACCTGGCCGCGCGGGCGCCCTGATCGAGCAACTCATAGATGCCGATCGCGTCCGCGGCACACAGCCGGGCACCGAGCGTCGCCATGCCGTCGGCGTCCGGGCGGAGCCACACTTCTCGCCCCCGCTCCGCTCGCTGCCGGCGTCGGGTCGCTGCCTCGGGGTCGAGTCCGATCACCGCCCGCCGGACCCGCCTGCGCAGCTGGCCGGGCGTGACCTCGGCGATGCCGCCGAGCATCCTGTCCTCGATCCCGGCGACGTCCGTGGGGGCGAGCTGCTCGGTCTCCTCCAGCAGCACGCGTGCCTTCGCGAGCGTGGCCCGGCCGCGGCGCATCGCATCGAGTGTGTCGGGAAGTCGCTCGCGCAGCGCGACCGCCACCTCGATACGCCGGTCGGCGGTGGCGGAGGCGATCCGCAGTGCCAGCCCGACCTCGTCCCCGACGCCGGGGTCGTGCGGTCGGTCAGGTCCGTCGTGCCGCGGCTGGTACGGATCGCCTGAGGTGTCGCACCGCCGCGCGAAGTCGGCGAGTGCGACGACCTGCTCCGCGTCGACCAGAGATCTGAGCCGCTCCAGTGCCTGCACGCGGTCGAGCACGCCGTCGTCGTCCAGCGAGGTGACCGGCACGCTGGTGAAGACGTCGAGGATCCAGCCGGCGGGTTCGAAGCCTGCCCAGGCGACCCGCTCGGGTCGGGGCGCTGCCTCGCCGCTCGAACTGCTCTCGAACATGTGTTCGATACTACGCCACACCCCGCCCGGATGCAAGCAGGAAAATCGTTACGCACCAACTAAATCGACCGACAGTCGCAGGCCTACCAACGCCAATCGATGATTGACGACGGCCCTGTGCGCACCCAAAATAGCCGGACAGACGGTCGGTCTCTCGACCGACCACAGGACCCGAGCCGGAAGGTCAGCCCATGCCGGTGCTGCGGAGCTACGTCGGCGGCTCCTGGGTGGCGCGCTCCGATGACGGCACGCCGATGCGCGACGCGGTCACCGGCGCGGAGGTCGGCCGGCTCTCGACCGACGGCATCGACATGGCTGCGGCGCTCGCCTACGGCCGTACGGTGGGCGGCCCGGCGCTGCGGGAGATGACGTTCCACCAGCGCGCGGCGGTGCTGAAATCCCTCGCGGCCTACCTGCGCGAACGCCGAGCCGAGCTCTACGACCTCTCCGCCCGCACCGGAGCGACCGTCGGTGATTCGAAATTCGACGTCGACGGTGGCATCGGCGTGCTCTTCACCTATTCCAGCAAGGGCCGGCGTGAACTCCCGGCTGGTGACGTCCTGCTCGACGGGCCGGTCGAGCCGCTCGGCCGGGGAGGGACATTCGTCGGCCAGCACATCTGGACGTCGCTGCGCGGCGTCGCCGTGCAGATCAACGCGTTCAATTTCCCGGTATGGGGTCCACTGGAGAAGCTCGCGCCGGCATTTCTGGCCGGTATGCCGAGCCTGATCAAACCGGCCAGCCCGACGGCGTACGTCACGCACCGCCTGGTCGAGCTGATGATCGAATCCGGGCTGCTGCCCGCTGGCGCCGTGCAGCTGATCGCCGGCAGCGCCGGTGATGTGCTCGAGCACCTGAGCGAGCAGGACCTGGTCGGCTTCACCGGGTCGGCGAGCACCGCGAGGCGGTTGCGCACCCACCCGGCAGTCGTCGCGAATTCGGTGCGTTTCACCGCCGAGGCCGACTCGCTGAACTGTTCGATCCTCGGCCCGGATGCGGAGCCGGGCACGCCGGAATTCGACCTCTTCGTCGCCGGTCTCACCACCGAGATGACGGTCAAGGCCGGGCAGAAATGCACGGCGATCCGCCGGGCGATCGTGCCCGCCGGCCTGCTCGACGTGGTCGCCGAGGCAGCGTCCGCGCGGCTGGCCGAGGTGGTCGTCGGCAATCCGGGCAATCCCGACGTCGGCATGGGCGCGCTCGCCGGCCTGGAACAGCGCGAGGAGGTACGCCGATCGATCAAGGCGCTCACCGACGCCGGCCGGATCGTCTACGGCAACGCCGAGCACGTCGACGTCGTGGACGCCGACGCCGATCGCGGCGCCTTCCTGTCACCGGTGCTGCTGCGGGCCGACGGTGATCGCGCCGAGCCGCACGAGGTCGAGGCATTCGGTCCGGTGAGCACCCTGCTCGGATACGACACCGTCGCCGACGCGATCGCGCTCGCCGTGCGCGGCCGGGGCAGCCTGGTCGGCTCACTCGTCACGCACGACGTCGACGTCGCCCGCGACGTCGTCCTCGGAATCGCGCCGTGGCACGGCCGGCTGCTCGTGCTCGACCGGGACGACGCGGGCGAGTCGACCGGCCACGGCTCGCCGCTTCCGATGCTCGTGCACGGCGGGCCGGGCCGGGCGGGCGGCGGTGAGGAGCTGGGCGGGATCCGAGGGGTGCGCCACCACATGCAGCGCACCGCCGTGCACGGATCGCCGCGGCAGCTCAGTGCCGTGACCGGGCGGTGGACGCCTGGCGCCGAGCGGACCGTCACCGACGTACACCCGTTCCGCAAATCCCTGGCGCAGCTACGGATCGGCGACACGATCGTCGCGGGCCCGCGGACCGTGACGCTCGATGACGTCGACCATTTCGCCCAGTTCACCGGCGACACGTTCTACGCCCACACCGACGAGGATGCGGCCGCTGCGAACCCGTTCTTCGACGGCCGGGTGGCGCACGGCTACCTCGTCGTGTCCTTTGCCGCCGGCCTCTTCGTCGACCCCGCGCCCGGTCCGGTGCTCGCGAACTACGGCCTGGAGAATCTGCGGTTCCGGACGCCGACCTATCCCGGTGACGAGCTGACAGCCACCCTGACAGCGAAGGAGATCACCCCGCGCGACGGTGATTTCGGCGAGGTGCGCTGGGATGCCGACGTCATCAAGCAGGACGGCTCGTCGGTGGCGACCTATGACGTGCTCACCCTGGTCGCAAAGCAATGGCCGCCGGCGGGCGCCTGACGGTTGCCCGGCGAGCGCGCCGGCCGTACCCTTTGAATAACTGACCGATCGATCGGTATAGGAGGCGGCGATGACCGACGTGCTGGACGGCACGGCCGGCGGCGCGGCGCCTGACGCCGCACTGCGGGAGCACTTCGACGCGACGATCGACCACGCCCACCGGATCGAGCCGCGCGACTGGATGCCCGAGGCATACCGCAAGACGGTGATCCGCCAGATCGCGCAGCACGCCCACTCCGAGATCATCGGCATGCAGCCGGAGGGCAACTGGATCACCAGAGCGCCGTCGCTGCGGCGTAAGGCGATCCTGCTCGCGAAGGTGCAGGACGAGGCCGGCCACGGCATGTATCTCTACTGCGCCGCCGAGACGCTCGGCGCCGATCGAGCCGACCTCACCGACAAGCTCGTGCACGGCCGGCAGAAGTACTCCTCGATCTTCAACTACCCGGCCCTGTCATACGCCGATGTCGGGGTGATCGGCTGGCTGGTCGACGGCGCCGCCATCTGCAACCAGGTGCCGCTGTGCCGGTCGAGCTATGGCCCGTACGCCCGCGCGATGGTCCGGATCTGCAAGGAGGAGTCGTTTCACCAGCGACAGGGCTACGAGCTGCTGATGACGATGATGCGCGGCACCCAGGCGCAGCGGGACATGGTGCAGGCTGCCACCGACCGCTACTGGTGGCCGGCGCTGATGATGTTCGGGCCGCCCGACGCCGACTCGCCCAACACGGCGCAGTCGATGGCCTGGGGGATCAAGCGGCACACCAACGACGAGCTGCGGCAGCGCTTCGTCGACATGACGGTGCCGCAGGCGCAGAAGCTCGGCGTCAGGCTTCCCGACCCACAGTTGCGCTGGAACGACGAGCGCGGACACCACGACTTCGGCCCGGTCGACTGGACGGAATTCAAAGCCGTCCTCGCCGGGGACGGCCCGTGCAACCGGCAGCGCGTCGCGCATCGCAAGGCCGCGCACGACGATGGCGCCTGGGTGCGCGAGGCCGCCACCGCCCATGCCGCCAAGACCCGCGCCGCCCAGCCCCGCCTCGCCAACACCCGCGCCGCGAGATGCCCGGGATGACGGGGGAATTCGTCGCCGAGGGCGGGCACGGCGCGGTTCCCACCCAGGGCATCCCGGTCGCACCTTCACCGGCCGCGGTCCGGTCGGACTGGCCGCTGTATGAGGTGTTCCTGCGCGGTAAGCGCGGCCTCAACCACGTCCACGTCGGCTCGCTGCACGCCGCGGACCCGCAGATGGCGCTGCACCACGCCCGCGACCTCTACACCAGGCGCAACGAGGGCGTGAGCATCTGGGTCGTCCCGGCGGCGGCTATTACGGCGTCGAGCCCGGATGAGAAGGACCCGTTCTTCGCGCCCTCCGGTGACAAGGTCTACCGGCATCCGACGTTCTACGAGATTCCCGACGACGTCCCCCACATGTAGGCGCCGCAGATGACCGATGAGGACGAATTCGGCGCGTATCACGCGCTGTCGGAGCAGACTGAGGATCAGCGGTGGGCGTTCGGCACCGGCTTCACCGACCCCCTCGAGGGCGTCGATACGTCGGTACCGTCCACTGTGGATGGTGCGTCGCTCGCGGCGTACTGCCTGATGCTCGGCGATGACGCGCTGATCTATTCTCACCGGCTGCAGCAATGGGTCACCCGAGCGCCGGAGTTGGAGGAGGAGACGGCACTGGCCAACATCGCGCTCGACCTGCTCGGCCAGTCCCGGCTGCTGCTCGCCCGGGCCGGCCGGGCCGACGGCACGGACCGCGACGAGGACCACTACGCGTTCTTCCGGGACGAGCCGGACTTCGCCAATGTCCGGCTGGTCGAGCGCCAGGACGCCGATTTCGCCGAGCTGGTCGCCCGGCTGCTGGTGTTTTCCAGCTGGCGGCTGGCGGTCTTCGACGCGCTGCGGGCATCGGCCGACCCGGTGCTTGCCGCGATCGCCGCCAAGGGAGTCA
This sequence comes from Mycobacteriales bacterium, assembly GCA_051000035.1. GTDB lineage: Bacteria > Actinomycetota > Actinomycetes > Mycobacteriales > QHCD01 > QHCD01. The sequence goes on from JBPCOR010000096.1 coordinate 6,543, forward strand.
ACGAGCTGGCCTACCACCGCGACTACGCCGCGCAATGGGTCGTCCGGCTCGGCGACGGCACCGCGGCGAGTCACGCCCGGATGCGGGCCGGTCTCGAGGTCGTCTGGCCGTACGTCGATGAACTGTTCACCCCGCAGCGGATCCAGCCCGAGCGGATCCAGCGGCAGCGCATAGATGTCGCGGTCGACGTAGCCGGTCTGCGCGAGGGCTTCGACGTGATCCTGGACACCGTCCTCGCGGCGGCCGGGCTGCGACGCCCGGATGCGGCGCCGCTCGCCGCCGTGGGCGGCCGCACCGGCCGCGACGGCGTGCACACCGAGGCGCTGGGCTACGTCCTCGCCGAGCTGCAGAGCGTCGCCCGGGCGCACCCGGGGGCGATCTGGTGACCGCGACAGCGCAGCCGACGGCATGGGAGATCGCCGCCGGCGTACCAGACCCCGAGCTGCCGATGGTGACTCTCGCCGACCTCGGAATCCTGCGCGCCGTGGCCGTCGACGGTGACGCCGTCACGGTCACCATCACGCCGACGTATTCGGGTTGCCCGGCGTTGCCGGAAATGGGCAACGACCTGCGCAATCTCCTGCGGCGGGCCGGTTTCGCCGATGTCACCGTCCGCACCCAGCTCTCGCCGCCGTGGAGCAGCGCGGACATCACCGCCGCCGGGCGCCGCAAACTGGTCGCCGCCGGCATCGCGCCCCCGGCCGCCAGCACAGCTGCCGTCGGCACCGGACGGGTGAGGGGACCCGTCGCGTTGAGCCTGACGGCGAGCCCGGCCGCGATCGGCTGCCCGCGCTGTGGGTCGCACCGCACCCGGGAGATGTCGCGGTTCGGCACGACGGCGTGCAAGGCGTTGTACCGCTGCCTCGCTTGTGCCGAGCCGTTCGAGTACGTCAAGGACATCTGAGCGTGGCCCGGACCGATTTCCATCCGCTGCGGGTGGCCGCCGTCGAGTCGCTCACCGCCGACGCGGTGGCCGTCACGTTCGACGTGCCCGCGGAGCTGCGCGACACGTTCGCATTCACCCCGGGTCAGTCGCTGACCGTCAGGCGCGGCGTCGAACGCCGGTCGTACTCGATCTGCGCGCCGGCCGGAGAATCGCCGCGCATCGGCGTTCGCGAGGTCGCGGGCGGCACGATGTCGGGCTGGCTGGTGCACGAGATCCGCCCCGGCGACACCGTGCAGGCCCAGGCACCGGCCGGGTCATTCACGCCCGACCTGCAGGCGCCCGGGCAGCACGTGCTGATCGCCGCGGGGTCGGGCATCACGCCGGTGCTCTCGATCGCGGCGTCGGTGCTCGCGGCCCGCGACGAAACAACGGTCACGCTCATCTACGGCAACCGGCGCAGCGACTCCGTGATGTTCGCCGACGACGTCGCCGACCTCAAGGACGCATATCCGGTACGGATGCGGCTGGTGCACGTCCTGTCCCGCGAGCCGCAGGAGGTCGACCTCTATACCGGCCGGCTCGACGCCGGCAAGCTGCGGCGGCTGCTCCCGCTGACCGTCGACATTCCCGCCATCGGGCACTGGTGGCTGTGCGGGCCGTTCGGACTGGTCACCGACGCGATCGGCGTGCTCGGCGAGTTCGGCGTGCCCGGCGACCGGATCCATCGCGAGCTGTTCTACGTCGAGGACGAGGCGC
>JBPCOR010000298.1:0-13901 GCA_051000035.1 Mycobacteriales bacterium
GTCTTCACCCGCAGTCTGGACGACATCACCACGCGCGTGCCCGAAGTGGTCGAGGCTGCCCTCACCCTCCCGGCCGACCGGCTGGTCGCCGACGGCGAGGCGATCGCGCTGCGCGCCGACGGCCGACCCGAACGGTTCCAGGTCACCGCCAGCCGGCTCGGCGCGCGGGCCGACGTCGCCCGGCTGCGGGAGCGAACCCCGCTGACGCCGGTGCTCTTCGACCTGCTGCACCGGGACGGAGCCGACCTGATCGACGAGCCGGCGCAGGTACGCCGCGCCGCCCTCGCCGGGCTGATCCCGGCCGACCTGCTGGTGAGCAGCGTCGTACCGGCCGATCAGGACCGGGCGCAGGAATTCACCGACCGGACCCTCGCCGCCGGGCACGAGGGCGTCGTCGTCAAGTCGCTCGCGAGCCCCTATGCCGCCGGCCGCCGCGGCCGGGGCTGGGTGAAGGTCAAGCCCAGCCACACCCTCGACCTGGTCGTGCTCGCCGCGGAATGGGGCCACGGGCGGCGGCGTGGCTGGCTGTCCAACCCGCACCTCGGCGCGCGCGACCCGGCCGGCGGGTTCGTGATGCTCGGCAAGACGTTCAAGGGCCTGACCGATGAGATGCTCCGCTGGCGGGCGATCAGGTGGTGACGGTCCGCCCAGAGCTGGTGGTCGAGGTCGCGTTCGACGGCGTGCAGACTTCCAGCCGCTATCCCGGCGGCGTGGCGCTGCGCTTCGCCCGGGTCAAGGGCTACCGGATCGACAAGCACCCCGCCGACGCCGACACCATCGACGCACTTCGAGCTATCCACGCCGCCCGGTGACGGGGTGCCGGGCACAGCGAGCCGCAGCGCACGCTCTATCCTCGGCGCGTGACCACGATCCCCGCCGCGCCCACCCCGATCAGCGCCCGGCCGTACCCGGTCCGCCGGGATCGCAAGGGTTCGAAGTTCCTGGCCTACATCGGTACGACCGACCACAAGATGATCGGCCAGCTGTACATGGTCACCTCGTTCGCGTTCTTCGTGATCGGCGGTGCGATGGCGATGCTGATGCGCGCCGAGCTGGCCCGACCGGGACTGCAGTTTCTGTCCCAGGAGCAATACAATCAGCTGGTCACCATGCACGGCACGATCATGCTGCTGCTCTTCGCGACGCCGCTGGTGTTCGCGTTCGCGAACCTGGTGCTGCCACTGCAGATCGGCTCGCCGGACGTGAGCTTCCCGCGGCTGAATGCTTTCTCCTACTGGCTTTTCCTGTTCGGCGGGATCACCGTGCTGTCCGGCTTCATTACTCCCGGCGGCGCGGCGGCGTTCGGCTGGACCGCCTACGCGCCGCTGTCCGACGCCGTCAACTCACCCGGCGTCGGCGGCGACCTGTGGATCATGGGACTGGTCCTCGCCGGTCTGGGCACCATCCTGGGCGCGGTCAACATGATCACCACGGTGGTGACGCTGCGCGCGCCGGGCATGACGATGTTCCGGATGCCGATCTTCACCTGGAACATCCTGGTTACGGCCATCCTGATCCTGCTGGCCTTCCCGATCCTGACCGCGGCGCTGCTGGGGCTGATGGCCGATCGGCATCTGGGCGCGCAGATCTTCGAGGCCGACAACGGCGGGCCGCTGCTCTGGCAGCATCTGTTCTGGTTCTTCGGCCACCCCGAGGTCTACATCGTGGCGCTGCCGTTCTTCGGCATAGTGAGCGAGATCTTCCCGGTGTTCAGCCGCAAGCCCTGCTTCGGGTTCAAGGGCCTGATCTTCGCCACTATCACGATCGGCGCGCTGTCGCTGACCGTGTGGGCGCACCACATGTTCGCGACCGGCGCGGTGCTGCTGCCGTTCTTCTCCTTCATGACCTTCCTGATCGCGGTGCCGACCGGGCTGAAGTTCTTCAACTGGATCGGCACCATGTGGCACGGGTCGCTGACCTTCGAGACACCGATGCTGTTCTCGATCGGCTTCCTCATCACGTTCCTCTTCGGCGGTCTGACCGGCATCCTGCTCGCCTCGCCGCCGCTGGACTTCCACGTCTCGGACAGCTACTTCGTCGTCGCGCACTTCCACTACGTGCTCTTCGGGACGATCGTCTTCGCCGCCTACGCCGGGGTGTACTTCTGGTTCCCGAAATACACCGGCCGGTTCATGAACGAGAAGCTGGGCAAGCTGCACTTCTGGGGCACGTTCATCGGATTCCACACGACGTTCCTGGTCCAGCACTGGCTGGGCAATCAGGGGATGCCCCGGCGCTACGCCGACTACCTCGCCAGCGACGGTTTCACGACCCTCAACACGGTGTCGACCATCGGGTCGTTCATCCTCGGCGCGTCGACCCTGCCGTTCCTCTACAACGTCTATCACTCCTACCGGTTCGGTGAGATCGCCGAGGCCGACGACCCATGGGGCTACTGCAACTCGCTGGAATGGGCCACCTCCTGTCCGCCGCCACGGCACAACTTCACCTCGCTGCCCAAGATCCGCTCCGAGCGGCCGGCCTTCGATCTGCACTACCCGCACCTGCTCGAGCAGCTCGAAGGCGAGGCGCACGTCGGCAAGAAACGCCGCACGGCGGTCACCGGGAGCGGCGAGCCAGTCGACGCACTGCTCGGCAACGGCGGTCGCACCGGCGCGCGGGACACCGACTCGACCTAGGACCGACAGCTTTAATGTGCGCAATCCCGCTATCGGGTGCTGAGGAAGCTGAGCACGCGCTGGGTCAGCAGCGCGGCGGCGTCGGCGTCGTACGACGGCAGGGAACTGTCGGCGAAGTAGTGCCGGTCGCCGGGATAGAGGAATAGTTCCGCGTCCTCGGCCTCGTCGACGAGCGCTCGGGCGGCGGCGAGGTCGCCCTCGTCGACGAAGAGCGGGTCGGCATCCATCCCGTGGATCTGGACCGGCAGCCCGGCGGGCCACGGCCCGAAGAACGAGGTGGGCACGCACGAGTAGCAGAACAGCGCACCCCGGGCGCCCGGCCGGGTCTGTGCCAGTCTCTGCGCGGGAACGACGCCGAACGAGAAGCCGGCGTACACCACGTCGGCCGGTAGTTCCTCGGCCGCCCGGACCCCGCGGTCGGTGACCTCCTCGAAGCCGATCTCCTCGATGGAGGCCATGCCCTCCTCGATGCTGTCGAAGGTACGGCCCTCGAACAGGTCGGGCGTGTGCACGGTGTGGCGGGCGTGGCGCAGCTCGTCGGCGAACGCGACGACGCCAGGGGTCAGCCCCTGCGCGTGGTGAAACAGCACGACCTCAGCCATCTCTGCACTCCTGAGTCTCAGCGGCGAAACCGACGATCCAGAACTATAGAATGATCCGCGAGTTCGTCGGGCTGCCGCGGGAGGGCGGCCCCGGCGTCACCGACCTCATGGCCGGTACAGCTAGGACTCGACCAGGAATGTCGTCGGGATCGCCGGATCCCCGTCGGACAGCTTCAGGCCGTCCCAGGGCAGGCTGACCATCCGCTGCCGCAGCCGCGCGCGCGCCGCCCCGAGCCTGCCCACCTCGGCCTGCTCAGCGGCGGGCTCGACCCGCCGGCCGCCGCGCAGTACCGGCACTTGCAGCGCCACATCGCCGGCCCGCCGCTCGGGGTCAGGACCCGCGGACACGATCTCCTCGGTGGCCGTGCCGGTCTCCCGGTGGCGGCGTACGGCGGTCTTGCGGCCACCGCGCGATGCCTTGTCCGACGAGCGTTTCGCCACCGGCCGCCCGTCGACCTCGACCAGCTTGTAGACCATGCCGGCGGTCGGCGCGCCGGAGCCGGTGACCAGACTGGTACCCACGCCGTAGCTGTCGACGGGCGCGGCGGCCAGCGCTGCGATCGCGTACTCGTCCAGGTCGCTCGTCACCACGATCCGGGTCTGCGTCGCGCCCAGCGCGTCCAGCTGGGCGCGAACCTGCTGGGCGAGGACGCCGAGATCGCCGGAGTCGATCCGCACCGCACCGAGCCCGGTCCCGGCCGCCTGGATCGCCGCGGCGACGCCACGGGTGATGTCGTAGGTGTCCACCAGCAGGGTGGTCGAGGGACCGAGGGTCCGCACCTGGGAGGCGAACGCGTCGGCCTCCCGGGCGTGCAGCAGCGTGAACGCGTGGGCGGCCGTCCCGGTCGTCGGGATGCCGTACCGTTGCCCGGCGGCGAGGTTCGAGGTCGCGGCGAAACCGGCGGTGTACGCCGCCCGGGCGGCCGCCACCGCCGCCAGCTCATGGGTACGCCGGGACCCCATCTCGACCAGTGGGCGACTCGCCGCGGCAGACACCATGCGGGCGGCCGCCGATGCGACGGCGCAGTCGTGGTTCAGGATCGACAGCAGCACGGTCTCCAGCACCACGGCATCGGCGAAGCTCGCGGCCACGGTCCGCACCGGCGAGCCCGGGAAGTACAACTCGCCCTCGGGGTACCCGTCGACGTCGCCGGCGAACCGGTAGTCGGCGAGTCGCCGCAGCGCGTCGGCGCCGAGGATCCCGGCCAGGAATCGCAACGCCTCGTCGTCGAACCGGAAGCTCTCGATCGCCTCGATGACCCGGTCGGTCCCGCACACGACGCCGTACCGCCGACCGGCCGGCAGCCGCCGGGCGAAGACCTCGAAGACGCACCGGCGGTTCGCGGTGCCGTCGCGGATCGCCGCCGCGAGCATGGTGAGCTCGTACTGGTCGGTCAGCAGCGCCGTGGCGGGCATCCGCCGAGCCTACGGGCCGCCTGATGCCGTGGCGGGCGAAGCGTGGCAGCATCAAGCGACGTGACCAGGGGCGGCGTGGCGGCACCGGAGCGGACCGGGGAAACCGACACCGAGGAGCGGGCCGACATCGATCGCCCGTGGGTCACGATCGTGTGGAACGACCCCATCAACCTGATGTCCTACGTCACGCACATCCTGCAGAAGCTGTTCGGCTACTCCAAGGACAAGGCGACCGATCTGATGCTCGACGTGCACCACAAGGGCCGCGCGGCCGTTTCGCACGGGAGCCGCGAGCAGATGGAGAACGACGTGAGCCGACTGCACGCCGCGGGGCTGTGGGCGACCCTGCAGCGGGACTGACGGCAGCGGGACTGACGGCAGCGGGACTGACGGCAGCGGGACTTGATGGCTCGGGACTGGTGATGGCGCGGGTACGCAGGTCGCGCGGGCGGCCGGTCGTCAGCCTGAGCGCCGCGGAGACACATCTGCTGCGCGGGCTGCTGGGGCAATTCGACGAGACGCTCGCGGCGCGGGCACCGGCCCGGTCGGACGATCCGCTCGAGGCCGCGGTGGGCATCGCGGACGGACCGGCCGAGCCGCCGGCTGATCCCGGTCTCGCCAGGCTGGTGCCGGCCGGCTACCGCGACGATCCGGAGGCCGCGGCGGAGTTGCGGCGGCTGACCGAGCCGGCGCTGCTGCACGCCAAGATCGACGCCGCCCGGCGGCTGGTCGAGAGCCTGCCGGAGCGGTCGGGCAAGGTCACCCTGGACGGCGAATCGGCGGCCGGGTGGATCGGCACGCTCAACGACCTGCGGCTGGTGCTCGGCACGCGGTTGGGCGTCACCGAGGACGGCGATCCGCTCGGTGGCCATCGCCGGACCGCGCCGCGGGCGGCGCCCTACGTCATCTACCACTGGCTCACGGCCCTGCAGGACCGGCTCGTCGACGCGGTCGACCTGGACTGAGCGCCCGCTACGCTCGGCTCATGGGGACGGCGCCGGGGCTACGGCTGGACCAGACGACGTACGACGCCATGCTCGCGCAGTGCCGCGAAGAGCACCCGTACGAAGCGTGCGGCATGGTGACCGGACCCGACCGCGAGAGCGCGGCGCGCTTCGTCCCGATGCGCAACGCGGCGCACTCCACGACGTTCTACACCTATGACTCCAAGGACCTGCTCGCGCTCTACCGCGACCTGGACGACCGCGAGGAGGTGCCGGTCGTGATCTACCATTCGCACACCGCGAGCGAGGCGTACCCGTCCGCCCGCGACATCGCGCTGGCCGGCGAACCCGACGCCCATTACGTCGTGGTGTCGACCCGGGCGGAACATCGAGATGACGTCCGGTCGTTCCAGATTGTCGACGGGCTCGTCACCGAGGAGCCGATCGAGATCGTCCCGTCCGCACCTGATCCGCACATTCGCTGAGCACTGGAGACATCGCATGCCGATCGACGTACGCGTTCCGACCATCCTGCGCAGTTACACCGGCGGGGAGAAGAAGGTCGAGGGGAGCGGCGACACCCTCGGTGCGCTGCTCGATGACCTGGACGCCAAGCACGATGGGTTCAAGGAGCGGATCGTCACCGGCGACGGCGAGTTGCACCGCTTCGTCAACGTCTACGTCAACGACGAGGACGTGCGCTTCACCGGCTCACTCGACACGTCGCTCAAGGACGGCGACTCGGTGACGATCCTCCCGGCCGTCGCCGGCGGATACAGGTGATCGGGCCGCGCGCGACATGACCCGTTACGACTCGATCGGGGACACCCTCGGCGGCACCCCGCTCGTCGGACTGCCGACGCTGTCGCCGTCGCCCGACGTGCGGCTGTGGGCCAAGCTGGAGGACCGCAACCCGACCGGGTCGATCAAGGACCGGCCGGCGTTCGCGATGATCCAGGCCGCGGAGAAGGACGGGCTGCTGCGGCCAGGCTGCACCATCCTGGAGCCGACCAGCGGCAACACCGGCATCTCCCTCGCGATGGTCGCCCGGCTGCGCGGCTACCGGCTGGTGTGCGTGATGCCGGAGAACACCTCGTCCGAACGCCGCCAGCTGCTGCAGATGTACGGCGCGGAGGTCATCTCCTCACCGGCCGCCGGCGGCTCCAACCAGGCCGTCGCCATGGCCAAGCAGATCGCGACGGAGCACCCGGACTGGGTGATGCTCTACCAGTACGGCAACCCGGCCAACGCACAGGCACACTACGACACGACCGGACCGGAGCTGCTCGCCGACCTGCCCGGGATCACGCATTTCGTCGCGGGCCTGGGCACCACCGGGACGCTGGTGGGCGCCGGTCGGTACCTGCGCGAACACGTGCCGGGCATTGCGATAGTCGCGGCCGAGCCGCGTTACGGCGAGGTCGTCTACGGCCTGCGCAACGTCGACGAGGGCTTCGTGCCGGAGCTCTTCGACGCCAGCGTGCTGAGCCGCCGGTTCTCCGTCGGCGCGCGCGACGCGCTGCTGCGCACCCGTGCACTGGTGGAGACCGAGGGAATCTTCGCCGGAATCTCCTCCGGCGCGATCCTGCACGCGGCACTCGGCGTGGCCGGTGAGGCGGTCAAGGCCGGCCGGCGCGCCGACATCGCGTTCGTCGTGTGCGACGGCGGCTGGAAGTACCTGTCCACGGGCGCCTACGCCGGCACGGTCGCCGACGCGGAGGCGGCGCTGGAGGGCCAGCTCTGGGCCTGAGGCCACCCGAGGCTCGTAGCGCCCACCCCGCCGCTATTCGCGCCCAGCATCTGACTGCGGTCTCCTTTTGCGCCCTATGACTCCTGGTCATATTTATGCCCGGGTGGCATAGGGCGGAACGGGCACACCATGGCGCGTCCGCCGCCGAGCGTGCCGACCCGTCCCTGGGCGCCTCGTAGCATGAGTGGGTGGACGCAGCGGCACCGATCGGGGTCTTCGACTCCGGCGTCGGCGGCCTGACCGTCGCCCGCGCCATCCTGGACCAGCTGCCGCACGAGGAGCTGCGGTACGTCGGTGACACGGCGCACGTGCCGTACGGCCCCAAACCGCTCGCCGACATCCGCCGCTACTCCCTGGCCGCGCTGGACGGGCTGGTCGAGCACGGCGTGAAGATGCTCGTGATCGCCTGCAACGCGGCCAGCTCGGCCTGCCTGCGCGACGCCCGGGAGCGGTATGACGTGCCGGTGGTCGAGGTGATCCTGCCCGCAGTACGCCGGGCGGTCGCGGCGACCCGCACCGGGCGGATCGGCGTCATAGGCACCGTGGCGACCATCACCAGCCGGTCCTACGACGACGCATTCGCCGCCGCTGCAAGCCTTTCGCTGACGACGGCCGCGTGTCCGCGGTTCGTCGACTTCGTCGAACGCGGCACCACCAGCGGCCGGCAGGTGCTGGGTCTCGCGCAGTCCTACCTGGAGCCGCTGCAGCGCGCCGACGTCGACACGCTCGTCCTGGGCTGCACCCACTACCCGCTGCTCGCCGGGGTGATCTCCCTGGTCATGTGCGACGGCGTCACCCTGGTCAGCAGCGCCGATGAGACGGCGAAGGACGTATTCCGGATTCTGACCCACACCGATCTGGTGCGCTGCGCCGATCTGCCCGAGCCGCAGCACACGTTCATCGTCACCGGCGAGACCGAGCCTTTCGCCCGGCTGGGTCGCCGCTTCCTGGGGCCGGTGCTGCCAATACGCTCCCCGGCATGAGCAGACCTGACGGACGGACCGCCGAGCAGCTCCGCGACGTCTCCATCACCCGGCACTGGCAGAAATGGGCCGAGGGCTCGGCGCTGATCGACTTCGGTACGACGCGGGTGCTGTGCGCGGCGAGCGTCACCCAGGGCGTGCCGCGGTGGCGGCGCGGCAGCGGTCTCGGCTGGGTGACCGCGGAGTATTCGATGCTGCCCCGGGCGACCCACACCCGCGGTGACCGGGAGTCCGTGCGCGGGCGGATCGGTGGGCGTACCCACGAGATCAGCCGGCTCATCGGCCGGTCCCTGCGCGCGGCGATCGACCTGTCGGCGCTGGGGGAGAACACCATCGCGCTGGACTGCGACGTGCTGCAGGCCGACGGCGGCACCCGCACGGCGGCGGTGACCGGTTCCTACGTCGCGCTCGCCGACGCGGTCGAGTGGCTGCGCGACCGCGGGTCGCTCGCCCGCCCGCACCCGCTGCGCACCCCGATCGCCGCCGTCAGCGTCGGCGTGATCGGCGGCGAAGCTCGCCTGGACCTGTGCTACGAGGAGGACGTCGCCGCCGACACCGACATGAACGTCGTCTGCACCGGCGCCGGTGACTTCATCGAGGTACAGGGCACCGCGGAGGGCGTGGCATTCGGTCGATCCACATTGGACAGACTGCTCGACCTGGCCGTCGGCGGCTGCGCGGAGCTGACCCGTATCCAGCAGGCGGCCCTCGACTCGTGAGCGCCGGGCCCGTCCTGCTCGCCACCCGCAACGGCGCCAAACTGCGGGAGCTGCGCCGCATCCTTCGTGTCGTCAGTGATCTCGAGCTGCTCGGCCTCGCCGACGTCACGGCATACGACGAGGTGCCGGAGACCGGTGACACGTTCGCCGACAACGCGCTGCTGAAGGCCCGCGAGGGGGCCCGGCAGACCGGGCTGGTGACCATCGCCGACGACAGCGGCCTGACCGTCGATGCGCTCGGCGGGATGCCCGGCGTGCTGTCGGCCCGCTGGGCCGGCGGGCACGGCGACGACGAGGCCAACCTGCGACTCGTGCTGGCCCATCTCGCCGACGTGCCCGACGAGCGACGTGGCGCCCACTTCGTCTGCGCCGCGGTGGCGGTGACGCCGGACGGCCGCGAGCGGGTCGAGCACGGGCAGCTGGACGGGATTCTGGTCCGCGGTCCCCGCGGCGGCGGCGGGTTCGGCTACGACCCCATCTTCCGCCCCCTCGGCGAGTGCCGCACGACCGCGGAGATGACGGCTGCGGAGAAGGATGCGATCAGCCACCGGGCCAAGGCCTTCCGGGCGCTGGCACCGCTGGTGGCGACACTTGTCGGCTGAGCCTGGCGCGGCGGCGTTGACCGCGGTGGGCAGGAGCTGTTAGGTAGTGGCCGTGCACGACGACGCAACCACAATGTCGGACGAGCTGGTGGCGCTGCGCCGGCACCTGCACCAGATCCCGGAAATCGGTTTCGAGCTGCCCCAGACGCAGGCCGCCGTGTTGGCGGCGCTGGCCGGGCTGCCACTGGAGATCATCAGGGGCAAGGACCTCACGTCCGTCGTGGCGGTCCTGCGTGGGGGCCGGCCGGGGCCACTGGTACTGCTGCGAGGCGACATGGACGCGCTGCCGGTGACCGAGCGGACCGGCCTGGACTACGCCAGCACCAACGGCGCCATGCATGCCTGCGGCAACGACCTGCACACCGCGGGTCTCGTCGGTGCGACCCGGCTGCTCGCCGCCCGCAAGGACGAACTCGCCGGCGACGTGCTCTTCATGTTCCAGCCCGGCGAGGAGGGGCAGGACGGCGCCGCGGCGATGCTGCGCGAGGGCCTGCTCGATGCCGCCGGACGTCGACCGGACGCGGCGTACGGGCTGCACGTGATGGCCGCCGGCACGACGGCCGGGGTCTTCACCGGCCGCCCCGGCCCGCTGATGGCCGCGTCGGATGAGATCAACGTCCGCGTCGTCGGCGCCGGCGGGCACGGCTCGGCGCCGCACAACTGCAAGGACCCCATCCCGGTGGCATGCGAGATCGTGACCGCGCTGCAGACGGCGGTGACCCGGCAGTTCGACGCGTTCGACCCCGTCGTGGTCACGGTCGGTCTGCTACATGCGGGAACCAAGCGCAACGTGATTCCCGACGACGCCCGCATCGAAGGCACCGTGCGCACGTTCACCGCAACGGCACAGGACAAGATCGAACGAGTCTCGATGCAGGTGTGCGAGCAGATCGCCGCGGCGCACGGCCTGAGCGTCGACGCGGAATACGTGCGGAGCTATCCGGTGACCGTCAACGATCCCGACGAGCACGAATTCCTGGCCGACACGGTGCGGGACATCTTCGGCGCCGACCGGTTCGAGCACGCCGACAACCAGCACATGGGATCCGAGGACTTCTCCCGGGTGCTCGCCGAAGTGCCCGGCGCATATGTCTTCCTCAGCACCTGCGCGACCGACGATCCGCGGACCGCGCCGTACAACCATTCATCGACCGCAGCCTTCGACGACGCCTGGCTGCCCGACGGCGCGGCGCTGCTCGCCGAGCTCGCCATCCGCCGTATGCAACGGCCGGGCGTCGACGGTTGACCATCGAACCGTCGTCCCGCCCCCAGGACGGAGCGCGAGGTGATCGTGATCGTGCTGACCTTCCCCGACACGTTCGGGGTCAGCTGGGACGTCGGCCTGATCGGCCCTGGCGGCTGCCTGATATCGTGCTCGGCAACGGAATTGTGGTGGAGCGGGCGATGGGACGGGCACCCAACCCGGACCGCGGTGAGCGGGCTGCGCAGGCTGACCTCGTCACGGTCTGAACCTCGACGTAGCTGCACCCCGGCCCGGGTTACTTGATAGCGCCCATCGACAGCCTCCGGACGAGCTGCTTCTGCGCGATCCCGCCGGCGGTGAGCACGGGCAGCGTTGCGAGAGTCGCCGCAGCGGCGAGCTGGCATCAAGTACAGGCCATCAGTGCTGCCGGCGGTCGGCGGGGCCTATCGCGACGAGCCTGCTCGGGATGTCCTTGCGCGTAGGCGATCGGCGCCTGCAGGGCGGCATTTGCCATAAACCGTCGTTCCAACTCGATGACGGCGGTGGCAGGTTGCAGAATCAGCGTTCCCTCTCCTCGTGCCGGCCCCGCTCGACGGTCTGATTCCCGGAGCCTGATGGCTGGCTCGGGGCACATTCGCTACATGCTTACCGGTATCCAGGTGTGACCATCGTCGCTGCTGCGATATATGCTGGTGACCTGGGAGCATTGCGATTTCTTCCCGGCGCACTGGCCGCTTGAAACCATTGCGAGACCGGTTGACGGAGTTGGTTGGGCAAGCCAAATCACGCCGGCTGGAAGCCCGGTCGTGGGGGTGACGGACCAGGTTCGACCAAGGTCGGAGCTCGTGGCTAGGGTTGAAGTCTGACCGTCGAGAACCCACACATTCTCGCCATGAACAGTGGCGGGCAGAGGCGACGCGGTCGACGTGTCACCGGCCAGGGACACCGTCACTCCGACCGGCCGGAAGCCGCCCGCGCCGCCACCACTGCTGGCCAGCATGAACTGTGCCTGCGCATGCCGGTCGGTGGCCTGGAGCGTTATCGGGAGTAGGGAGTCGGTCAGTGGAGCACCGACCAGCCAGTCTGCCTCAGGTATAGAAACAGTGGAACGTTGCCAGGAGACTCCGCCATCGGTGGTGCTGAATACCTGATCCGCCGCGGCCTCGGACCCGACAAGAATACCGGCGGTTGGTGAGGTGACGCCACCGCCCCTTCGACCGGCAGCTCTCGCGCCGCCGTGAATGTACGGCCCGCGTCCGTGGAGACGAACAGGCGGGAGTCGCCCGACATGGCGGTCTGGGGCACGCTCACGACAACCGCGCCCGTCGTCGGCGAGTTCAGCGACAATCGTGCGTCGACCTGCTGCCCTGCGGGCACTGTAGTGACATCGGTGGTCGACCAAGACTTGCCGCCGTCTGTGCTGTGCTCCAGTGCCACACCGCCATCGCTACTGATACTTGCTAGCCAGACTACGTCGCTACCCGATCGTGCCGCGGTGACATAGCTGGACGGATCACCAGGCGCCGCAGCCGACCGCCAGGTGGCCCCGCCATCGTCAGACAACAGCAACCCCTGCGCGCTCAGTGCCCACGCGTAAGCGTCGCTTCCGTCTCCCGCAGCACTCACCGACACGTGAACCCCGCCGGTGCGCTCGACGCGAACCGTGCTGGTCGCACGACTCCTGCTGGGCGCCGGCGCCGATGAATGACCCGGCCGGGCCTGCGTGGCCGCGCTGGAAACGACACCAGAGAACGATGCGGAGCCTGCTGCCCCGGTGTGTGCGGCCCCACAGCCGGTCATACCGAGCAGAATCATGACTGCACCGACTATTCCCGGTAGTTGACAACTGTGGAGCCGCCGCATCTCACTCGTCCTCTCACTCGCAACCGATACTGATGCCGTCGTTGCGAGCAACATCGGCATCTGCGCAGTCGCCGTCAATGTGCAACGTATGGGAACCCCAAGTTACGTTGTACTCGCCGCGAAATTGATGAATGCGCTGATGGTTACCCCAGTAAGAGTCCGGGAGACATCTTAGGCCGTATACGCTGTAACTGTTGTTCCAATAAGCCGGAAGTATGTCATACGGCAGATTTGAGATCGACGCGAAGGCCCGCAGGTCGGACGCGCAGGTGGAGCCGTACAGACCACCGTAATACCTCGAATTGACCAGTAGTTCATGGTCCCAGCCATTAATGTACGACTTGGCGGCGGCAACACAGGATGAGCTGCTGGTGTCGAAAGGTTCTAAGTCGTAGTAGATCCGGTTCACCGTGGCTATGGAACTAAAACCGAGATAGTAGGCTGCATTCTTGGCGCCATCCGCCGCGCGAACTCCCTGAGAGTATGCAGTCGTGGGGTTTCTGCTGAAATAGGTGTTGAACGACCTGGTCGCGCAGGGTGCCTGGGCGCCCGACCAAATGAGGGTAAATCCCCACCCGTAGTTTGCGTTGTGCCTTACCCATGACGCTGTCAGGTTAGGCTGACTGCAGCCCCGATTGGTGCCGCCAATATAGATGCCGATGAACCAGTACGGCGATGACGGCTCCCAGTCGTCCATCACAGCGTTGCTTGGCGCCTGACACGTATCGAACCCCTTCGCCCAAATCTTCGTATTCGGAACGGTCGCTGACGCAGTTCTAGGGCCGAGCAAGGAGCTCAACGCGAGCAAAGTCCCGAAAACGGTGACGGCTCGTAACCTACTCAGCATCGAAGCTCCCCGAAAAAACTGTGCGTCTGACAGAAGGCACCCGCCCCGGACACAGTAGGCTAGCGCCATTACGAATACGTAACAGTTTGGTTCGATTCAGTACAGTCACGGCGGCGCGGGCTTCAGATCCAGGGTCAAAGCCTGGAACGAGAGCCCGAAACCATTCATCTGGCCCAAGACCGCCGAGCAGATCCTCGACCCGATGAGAACGGTCAGCGCTGGTCGCTGGGAGCCATACTTCCTTGTGCGGGAGGGGGGATTCGAACCCCCACGTCCGAGGACACCAGGACCTAAACCTGGCGCGGCTGCCATTACGCCACTCCCGCGCTGCC
>JBPCOR010000306.1:0-2754 GCA_051000035.1 Mycobacteriales bacterium
AGCGTTCCCGCAGCGCGCGAACCGCCGCCGGCCAGCCGTCGATCGTCGCGGTCACCTCGATCACGTCGATGCCCGCGTCGACCAGTCGGGCCGCGACCTCCATCGCCTCCGCCGCAGCGGGGACCCGGATCACGGGCAGGACCCGCACCCGCCGCAGCCGGAGCACGAATTCCGCGAGGTCGGGAGCGTCCACGGGACACGACGCTATTGCCTCGCAGCGCAACTTTCTCCCCCGGTACCCGTCGGAACTCCGCTCCCAGCCGCGACGATGTGCATGTGAGCGGGCAGTCGGCGGCATCGAGTGATGCGGGCGACGCGCTGCTCGCGATCTACGAGACGGCACTGCCGCAGGTCTATGGCTACCTGCTCGCCCGGTGCAGCCGAGCCGCGCTGGCCGAGGACCTGACCGCCGAGACGTTCCTCGCCGCGGTCGACGCCGTGCGCCGGGAGGATCCGCCCCCGCTGTCGGTGGCCTGGCTGGTCGGCGTCGCCCGGCACAAGCTGGTCGACCACTGGCGGCGGGAATTCCGCGAGACGAGGCACCTGCAGACCGTCGCGGGCCTCGCCGAGCCGCTCGGCGCCGCCGATCCGTGGGACGAGCACCTCGACGCGATGCGCGCCCGCGCCACGCTCGACCGGCTCGGCCCGCATCACCGCAGCGCGCTCACGTTGCGCTATCTCGATGACCTTCCGGTCGCCGAGGTCGCGCACCTGCTCGGCCGGACGCTGCACGCCACCGAGGCGCTGCTCGTCCGGGCCCGGGTGGCCTTCCGACGCGCCTATGAGGCAGACACAGAAGCAGACACCGAAACGGATATCCATTACAACTCCGGAGAGGGGGACGGCCGTGCCTGACGCATCCGATCCGATGGACGCGCTCTGCCTGCCATCGGCACCGGCCGACCCCGAACCTGCCTTCGCGCAGGGCCTGCGCGCCCGCATCGAGCGCGCACTGCGCCTACCCAAAGGAGTCACCGTGACCACGACCACCGCCGATGCGACCGAGACGACCGTTGCCGCCCCGGACACCCCGGGCGCCACCATCCCCTACCTCGCCGTCGACGGCGCCAGACGCGCGATCGACTGGTACGCCGACGTTTTCGGCGCGCGGCTTCTCGGCGAGCCGTACGTCATGGACGACGACCGGATCGGTCACGCGGAGCTGGCACTGGCCGGCGGCCGGCTCTACCTCGCCGACGCGCATCCGGAGATCGGGGTCACCGCACCACGGCCCGGCGAGTCACCGGTGAGCCTGATGCTCGCCGTCGAAGACGCCGACGACACCCGCCGCCGCGCCGTCGCCGCCGGGGCGAGCGGGGACCGGGAGCCATACGAGGGGTACGGCCGACGTAACGCCTGGATCGTCGACCCGTTCGGGCACCGGTGGGGTTTGCACTCGCCACTGCCGGCCGAGCCGTCGGCGGGCGGATTCGCCTACCGGCACGGCGATATCGGCTACGTGTCGCTCTGGGTGCCGGATGCCGCGCGAGCGCAGCGCTTCTACGCCGCCGTGCTCGGGTGGGACTTCACCGCGGCGGGCCAGGTGGCCGAGGGCACCGTCCCACCCATCGGCACGCAGGGCGGTGTCGAGCCTCCGACGCTGTTCTGCAGCTACGCCGTCGACGACGTCGACGTGGCGGTGCAGCGGGTCCGTGCGGCCGGCGGGCAAGCCGGCGAGCCGGCCGAGGAGCCCTACGGGCGGACGGCGATGTGCACGGACAACCAGGGCACCCGGTTCGCGATCTACCAGACCGTCGAGAGCGGCGACCGGATCGGGCCGAACGGGGCCAGATCAGGCGACCTGGGCTACCTGACCCTGCAGGTCGCCGACTCCGCGGCCGCCCGCGAGTTCTACGGCGCCGTGCTCGGCTGGACCATTGCCCCGGGACGGGCCGAGGACGGCTGGATGGTGCAGGACGCCCGGCCGATGACCGGTCTGCACGGCGGGCACGAGCGGGGGACCGGTGTGCCGATGTGGCTGGTCGACGACGTGCCGGCGGCCGCTCGGCGGGTGCGGGACGCCGGCGGCACGGCGACGGAGCCGGAGCAGCAGCCGTACGGCCTCATGTCGACCTGCTCTGATGACCAGGGCAGCAGCTTCTACCTGGGGCGGATGGATGATTGATTCCAAAGTCATGGATATGTCTTGTGTGACTGGGGTGGCGAGATCGTCGAGGGTTGGTGCTGCTAACTAACGCAACGGTGACCATGGCGGTCTCGTGAAAACCACCCTCGACGTCGGGGTGTCGCCGGCGACGGTGCAGCGGATCCGGGTCAGGAAAGCTGGGTCGTTCGTATGACGGTCCCAGTCGACCCGTTCGGTCCCGAGCGATATGTGGCGGCCTGATCGGTCACGGTTCGGTGGCACCGGCCTCGGGTAGGTCCAGATGCGGGCGTGGGCGATCCTGAGGTGATATCCGGCTGCGCTGTAGCGCAATCTCGATTCCGGTGTTGCCGGGTGGGTGAGTCCCAGCTCCAGCGCGCGCCGATTCTGGCAACTACCGTTTGCCGACCGCAGCGGCGACCGATTAGGCGACCGTCCCGGTCGATGTGGGAGTCGGATTCGGGGACACTATGCGGATGAGTAAAGAAGACACCTATCGTCGCGGTGACGGCGGACAGCATCGATCCCGGCTCCCGACGGGAAGAGGCGTGTCGGGGTGGCGTCGCGGCATGCTGTGGTGGGTAGTGGCCATCGTCCTGGGGGTCGGTGGTGGCGTGTTGCTGGGGGTGGGGTTGAGCAGTCAGCAGCAC
>JBPCOR010000334.1:0-3531 GCA_051000035.1 Mycobacteriales bacterium
GTCGAGGCGAATCCGCGCTTGAGGAGCACCGGCTTGCCGGCCCGGCCGACCGCCTGCAGCAGGCTGAAATTGCTCATGTTGCGGGTGCCGACCTGCAGCATGTCGGCGTAGCCGGCAACCGTGTCGACGTCGCCGGCATCGACGACCTCGGTCACGAACGGCAGCCCGGTCTCGGCGCGGGCGTCGGCCAGGATGCGCAGCGCATCCTCGCCCAGGCCCTGGAAGGCATACGGCGATGTTCGCGGCTTGTACGCCCCGCCGCGCAGCATCGCGGCTCCGGCCCGCACCGCCATCCGGGCCGCCGCCATCGTCTGCTCGGCCGTCTCGACCGCGCACGGGCCGGCGATCAGCGTGAACGTGTCACCGCCGATCGGCACCCCGCGCACCGTGATCGTCGACGTGCCGGCGTGGTGCTGACGGCTGACCAGCTTGTACGGGACGCTGATCCGCATGATCTGGGTGACGCCGGCAAGCTGGGTGATGTCGATGCCCTCCAGGTGTGCGAGCACATCCTCGTCACCGACGACGCCGACGATGGTGCGGGTCACGCCGCGCGACACGAAGGCGCTGCCGCCGGCTGCTTCGACGTAGCGGACGACGCCGTCGACGTCGGCGGGGTCGGCTTGCTCGGCCATCACGATGACCATCAGGTCTCCTTGCTCGGGGTGCGGTGGGGCGTGCTGTCGCGAAGTGCGGTGAGGGTTGCGATGTCGGCCGCGTGGGACTCCTGGGGTGTCTCCACGATGACTGGTACGCCGCGGCCGGCAGGATGGGTGAACAGGGCCCGGAACGCCTCGTGCGCGCTGCCCGCCGCCGGCGCCCAGCCGCGCGGGTTGGAGACGTATACCTGCACGGCGTGCGGACCGACCCGGTCGGCGTAGGCGAGGCCGCCGGTGGCCAGGCCGCGGCCGACCGGGACGTGCGCTCCCACCGGGGACGAGCGGCGCGGCATGAACTGGGTGGCCGGCCCGTCAGGAGACGGTGGGGACGATGACGGACCCCCGGCGGGCCCAGCTGCCGGCCTCGGTGCCCCTATCCGGCACCGGGCGCGGCAAGCGCGACAGGGCCACGCCGAGGGTGCTGCCGCGGCCGACCCGGCTGCCGGCTCCCGGCGTGACCGCAGCGATCGCGCCGGCGGGCACGGTGTCGCGGTAGACGGCCGTGCGCACGACCTGCGGGCGCAGGTGCGCGGCCTGACCGACGGTGGCGGCCTGCGCCGGGTAGAGCTGCCGCATCGGCGGCGCCGTGGTGAACCGGCCCGACCCGAGCCACCAGCCGCCACCGGCCAGGGCGGCCGTCAGCACCAGCACGACGATGACGGCGACGAGGAACCGGCGGCGGCGCAGCCGGCGATCCGCCGCGCGGTGCGCCTGCGACAACGGGGCAGCTGCGCCGGCCCCGGCCGGCCGGGCCGGACGAGCGGCCAGCGCGGTCGTCGGCTGCGTCCGGCCCGGGCCCTTTGGCGGCTGCATCCGGCCCGGGCCCTTTGGCGGTTGCACCGGCCGTCCAGGTGCCGCCACGGGCGGGTGCCCGAGCGCTGTCGACGGCGCCCCACGCGCGCCGGCGGGACCGAACGCGGTGGTCGGCTGCGGGCCGCGGCCGGCGTCGTGGGTGGCCGGCGGTCGGTTCCAGACGCTGGTGGGCCCGGACCGCCCGGGTGACGCCGAAGTGCGGTCGTCCCATCCCCGGCCGGACAGTTCCCGGCTGGGCCACTGCCGACCGGCCGGCTCGCGACCGGCCGGCTCTCGACGGGCGCGGTCCCCGACGCGCAGCCGGGGCGGCACCGCGACCCGGCGCAGGCCGAGCTCCTTGCGGACGTCGAAGAGCTCGGCGAGCAGCGCGCCCGCGTGGTGCGGGCGGGCCCGAGGATCGCGGCGGGTCGCGCGGATGACGAGGCCGTCCAGCTGCGGGGGCAGGCCTGCGACCCGGCGCCCGGGCGGCGGCACGTCGGCGTGCACATGCTGGTAGGCCACCGAGACCGGGTCTCCGCCGCCGTACGGCGGCACTCCGGTGAGCATCTCGTACAGCACGATGCCGGCGGAGTAGACGTCGGTCCGGGCGTCGGTCGCGCCGCGGCTGACCTGCTCCGGCGCGACGTAGGCGATTGTGCCCATTACGACGGTCGAGTGGGTCGTCACGGCCTCGGCCTCGGCGACGGCGCGGGCGAGACCGAAGTCCGCGACCTTGACCACACCCTCATCCGACAGCAGCACGTTCTCCGGCTTCACGTCCCGGTGCACCAGCCCGGCGCGATGCGCGGCGGACAACGCCGCGAGCAGCGGCTCGCAGATCGCCACCGCCAGCTCGGGGGAGAGCCGACCGTGCTCGCGCAGCAGATCGCGCAGGGTCCGGCCGCGGACCAGCTCCATCACCAGGAATACGCAGCCGCCGTCCTCGCCCTGGTCGTGCACCGATACGACGTTGACGTGCGAGAGCCGCGCGGCTGTGCGCGCTTCCTGCACGAAACGCTGCACGAACGCCGGATCCCGGGCGAGCGCCGGCGACATCACCTTGACCGCGACGGTCCGGTCCAACCGCAGATCGGTGCCGGTGTAAACGGTGGACATGCCGCCGTGGGCCAGCACGCTCTCGACGCGGTATCGCCCGTCGAGGACGGAGCCGACCAGAGGGTCGGTCATGGCCGCATGCACACCGGCGAGTGTACGTTCCGGCCGGTCAGGAGACCGGCATGCCGCTGTGCCGCGCCGGTGGTCGCGGGGTCGCGGCGCTCGCTCGCCGTAGGCTCGCACCATGCCCGCGCGCCGGATGCGACCGCGACCGGGCGCGCCCGTCCGGTCCTCCGGTCGGCGATTCGTCCGGCCGGTCGCCATGGCGTTTCTGCCCGTCGTGGCCGCCGCGGGCTGCCACCCGGGCAACAGGCCCACGGCGGAATCGACGGGCTTCGCCGGCACCGCCGTCGAGGGGACGATCGAGGGCGCACTCGCCGCACAGCTGCGGCACAAGGACATGACCACGGGCCAGGCACACTGCCCGGCGACGGTGAACCCGACCACGGCCAAGGCGGCGTACTGCGCCCTGGACGTCGAGGGTCAGTCGGCGCGCATCAAGGTGACCCGCCGCGGCGCCGGCTTCGTGGTCAGGACCGATCAGGTCATCGTCAACGTCGCCGCGCTCGAGGCACAGGGCGAGCGTCAGCTCAAGCAGCGGTACCTCCTCGACTGCGGTGCACAGGCGGTCCGCGTGCTCAACGTCAAGGGCACGCTCCGGTGCCTCGCGACCCCGCACAGGGCAAGCCGATCTCCTACACGGTGGCCTTCACGACCCTGGACGGGAACCAGTTCACCCTCACACCGAGGCCGCATTAGCGCCGACGCCGCCGACGACGGCGCCCCTCCCGGATGCGCGGGTGGGGCGGGTGTAGGCCTGGCTCGGGCCGACATTGCCGGGCGTGGCAACCTGGCCCGGTGACAGATGTGGCAGCAGACCCCGGGCCCACGACCTGGCTCTCGATCGACGACGCGGCGGGCCGGCTGCAGATGCCGGCGTCCAGAGTCCGGCAGCTGGTTGCCG
>JBPCOR010000379.1:0-8400 GCA_051000035.1 Mycobacteriales bacterium
CGAAGAGCGGCACCACCTGCTCGGACGCGGCCGCCGAGAGCATCGGGTTGTCGTGGACTCGAAGGTCACGGGTGAACAGCGCGATCGCGGTCATCGAAGGGGTCTACCACGAGGCGCCGGCCCGCATCGCGCACCCGATCGCCGTTCCAGCGTCGCCCAACGCGCGCAACACGTGCGCGACCCGCCGTGGCGACGCGCCGTCACACCGTCCGGAAACGCCGGTTCGCCGGCACGCCGGTCGCTCTCGAGCGGGCGGCTGGTCATTGCGCGGGGACCTCCCGCAGGGCAAGGCCGAGCGAGCGCATCTGCTCCGCCGGGCGGTGGTAACCGCGGATGAGGTGGCGGATGCCGCGCAGCACCGACGGCCTGTCGGCGGCCGCCGCGGCGATCACCGAGGAGAAGCCCGCGCGTACGTCGGGGATGTCGACCTCGGCGCCGCGCAACGGCGACCCGCCCTTCACCACGGCCGAATGCACCGCGTTGGTGTCGTGGAACTGGCACGCGGGCCCGCCGAGGCAGGTGGAGAACAGCTCGATCTCGCAGCCCATCTGCTTCAGCGCCGGGACGTAGACGAGGCGGTTCTCAAAGACGGTCTCGTGCAGCACCGACATGCCCTCGGCCCGGCTGAAGAGCACCATCAACGGCGTCTGCCAGTCGGTCATGAACCCGGGGTGGGTGTCGGTCTGCACGGCGGCCGGCCGCAGCGGCCCGGGCGCCCACGCGGTGATCCACTCATCGGTGATCTCGAACTCCGCACCCATCCCGTAGAGCGTGTTGATCGCCGTGACCAGCGCGCTCTGCGCGCACCCCGCCACCCGTACCTGCCCGCCGGTCACGAGCCCGGCGACAAGGTAGGAGAACGCCTCCAGCCGGTCTCCGGCGAGGGTGGTCGACGCGCCGTGCAGCCGGTCGACGCCGTCGATGACGATGCGGCGGCTCGGCGCCAGACCGATGTTGGCGCCCATCCGCTGCAGGAACAGCGCCAGCTCGATCACCTCGGGCTCGGTCGCGGCGTTCCTCAGCACGGTCCGGCCCTCGGCGAGGACGGCGGAGAGCAGCACGGACTCGGTGGCGCCGACGCTCGGGTACGGCAGTTCGATCCGGGCGCCGTGCAGGCGCTGCGCCTTGGCGTGTACGCCGTCCGCGCCGACCTCGACCTCCGCGCCGAGCGCCCGCAGCGCGGCGACATGGAAGTCGACGGGACGCCGCCCGATCGGGTCGCCGCCGACGAGCGGCACAAAGGCCTCGCCGACGAGGGTGAGCAGCGGTCCGAGCAGCAGGATCGGGATCCGGTTCAGGCCGGTGAAGGACATCGGGACCTGCGGGGTCGGCGTCCTCGTGGGGCTGACGGTGGCGACCTCGCCGTCGATCGCGATGCCGACGCCGAGCGAGGTGAGAATGTCGCGGGTGATCGCGACATCGCCGACGTCGGGGACGTTTCGGATCGTGCTGGGGGAGTCACCGAGCATCGCGGCGACGAGGTGCTTGGTGACGGCATTCTTCGATCCGCGTACCCGGACCTCCCCGTGCAGCGGGCCGTTCGGCTCGACGATCCAGGCGGGCTGGGAGCTCACGCCTCGAACCCTACGGCGCCCGACGGGGCGCGCCGGGGCGCGCCGGGCGGGCGACCCGCGGTTGTTGGACTCGCCGACGAGTTCCTTCGGCTTGACGGTCACGTCGTCATGGTCGCGCCACTCGCCCGGACGAGTTGCAGGTTTCCGGCGCCGTGGGCGTCTCTAGTTGATGTGGACGCATCAAGCGGTGTCAAGCAGAACGCGCAGGATCAGGATGGCTTCGTTCGCAGCGGGAGGGCTCAATGCGCGACGCGGCTGTCCGAGATAGCTACGTGGACTTCGTCGCCGCGGCATACCCCGCCCTGCTCCGGTACGCCTACCTGCTGACCGGCAACCTGGACTCCGCCCGAGAGCTGACGCAGACCGCCCTGACCCGAGTGTGGCCGCGCTGGGGGACGCTCCGCGAGCCCGCGGCAGCAGGTGCCTACGTGCGAAGGGTGATGGCCAGCGGCCTCGCGTCAGCGGGCCGCCGCCACCTCGTCGCGCAGGTGCCCTGGACGGGGCTCCGGAGCCGACCAGCGCGGATCCGGGCGCTGCACTGGCGGCCCGAGCCGACATGTGGGCCGCCATCCAATCCCTACCGCCGCGGCAGCGGGCCGTGATTGTCGCCCGGTTCCATGATGACCTTCCGATGGCCGATGTCGCCGCGCGCTTGAACTGCTCCGCCCGAACCGCCGCGGGGAGCTGCGGGCCGCGCTCACGTCGCTGCGAACCGAGGCACGGGTGGCCGATCCGCGGCCTGATGTCCCCACGAACCGACCCGTGTCCGAGCAAGGGGAGCCGTCATGACTGACCTGGAGTCCGAGATCCGCGCAACCCTCGCGGCCGCCGCAGCGAGCGTGCCCGACGAGTCCGCGCCGAGCTCGCTCACCGCCGGGCCCGCTGACCTGCGCGCTCGACGGGGACTGCCGCCACGCGGATTACCGCGCGGGCGGTGGCTGGCGCCCGCGGCCGCCGCAGCCGCTGCGGCGCTGATCGCCGGCACGGTCGGCGTCGTCGCCGGCCGCCACCACGCTCCGACGCCGGGTAAGGCGACGCCGACGACCCAGACCACTGCGCCGATGACGCCCGTGCCGGCCACCTTCGTCGGTGCAACCAAGGCGTCGATCGTGCAGCTGTCCTCGGCCACCGGCACCGTGGAAAAGGTACTGGCCAAGACCGGGACCGCGCTTACGGACAACCTGGCCATTTCTCCGGACGGTTCCGCCGTGTATGCGGCGTGGCGGGTCAGGCAGTCGGACGTGATCTACCGGATCTCCGTCGCGACCGGCCGGGTCCAGAAGGTCGGCGCCGGATGGAATCCGGCCGTGAGCCCCGACGGTCGCTACCTGGCATATGTCAGCAATGGCGGCGACCCATTCGTCTTCGTGCGGGATCTGCGCAGCGGCCGCATCAGCAAATGGTCGCTGACAAGCGTGGTGCCGGGCTGTGCCGAGCTCTCGTCGGTCAACTGGCTCGGCGATGACCGGCGGCTGGTCATCCAGACCGCCCACTCCGGCGGATGCCCGAAGGTTGATCGCAAGGGCAACTATTCACTCACCCCTGCGGTCGACACGCCGCTGAGGCTCGTCACCCTCGACCCCACCGCGAAGGATGCGCGCCCGCATGCCGTTAGCATCTTCGGACTGCCAGCGGCGTTCCTCGACGGTTACCACGTCGTCAGCGGCGGCACCGCAGCTCCGAGCTCGCTCCTGGTCAGTTATGTCGGCAACCTCTACCGGATCAACCTCGACGCACCGCACCCGGCGGCGGTCGCGTTCGTTCGGATGCCGCAGTCGGTTGTCTTCGCGACGGACCGGTCAGGCACCCACCTGCTGTACGTACACCCATTCAAGCCGAACGCGATCTACCGGGGAACCATCGCCGGCCGTCGCCTAACGGACGTGCGATCACTGCCGTTCGCTCCCATCTTCGAAGACGTCGCGTGGTAAGAGCGGCATTCCCGGACAGGCGGCAGCCCATCGCACGCCGCGGGCCCGCGACCTGCTCAGGCAGGCCCGCCGGCGTCGTCGACTTCCCGGGCCGGATCGCGACCATCCTGGCCTCAGCTTGACGCGTCCGGCGCGGTCGCCCAGCCCGACCCGGTCGAGCACGACAGCGATCCGCGCCGGGTCGTGGCCACCGAGTGTCGTCTGCAGCAGCAGGTTACGGGCGGCCGACAGTCCCGGGTAGAACGCCGGGCTCTCGATCAGGGCCCCGACTCGCGGCAGGTAGGCGATCGGCCGGCGGATGTCCTCGCCCAGGACAGTGCCGGCGCCGCTGCTCGGCCTGGTGACGCCGAGCAGCATGCGCATCGTGGTGGTCTTGCCGGCGCCGTTCGGCCCGACGATCCCGGCGACCACGCCGGCCGGGATCGCGAGGTCGAGGTGGTCCACGACGACCCGGTCGGCGTAACGCTTGGTCAGGCCGTCGGTGGTGACCGCGCTGGTGTCGCTCGCGGCAGCTCTCATCGGCGGGGCCGGCGGTCGGCAGGGGCTGTCCGGCGCACCCATGGCGGACGCAGCCCGAAGAAACCGAACCGAACCATGAGGAACACCGCGATGGGGATGACCGGGAAGAACGGGAAGAAGTGCGGTCCCGGGCCGTCGACCACTGCGTGCACCCACGGGACGAGGAACAGCGCCGCGATCGCCGCGATCACGACGGCCCGGCGGGCCGGCCGCGAACCGGCCCACGCTGGGCGCTGGCTGCCACCTGGCCGGTCGCCGCAGGTCTGACCGGGGAGGTCCCGGCGGTGAGCGGGCGCAGGTCACGCACGTAGGTCGCGGCGTAGGCCGCCGCAATCCGCTCGTCGGCCTCATCGACGCTCAGCAGACCGTCGACCGCAGCCTGCGAGAGGATCGTGGTGACCCGCTCGCGGTCGGCGTTGGAGGCGCGGACGCCCGGCGCCGTACGGCCGGGATCGGGTGCCTCGCGAGGAAAATCGGTGCTCATGGCGCCTCCAGACGACGTGTATCGATGACCGTTTGATCGTCTGCCGCGCGGGCGATTCGGTCATCGGACCGCCGGCTGCACTTCCGCTACGCCGCGGGGAGACCGGCAGCGGGCGTGCGTACGCCCGGCGGCGTAGTCGACCGAGACCTGACGCGCCGGGGCTCTGCCGCGCCGCTTTACCAGTCCACCGGCACGACACGCCGCCGCACGCCCGGCGTGTCGCACGTCCCAGCTGGTGAAGCTGGCAAATTTAGCCGGCCCAGCCGGGCCGGACCAGACCCGACTCGTAGGCCAGCACCACCAGCTGGGCCCGATCACGGATGCCGAGCTTGATCATCGTCCGGCTGACGTGCGTTTTCGCCGTCGCCGGACTGACGACCAGCCGAGCGGCGATCTCGTCGTTCGACAGGCCGGCCGCGACCAGTGTGAGGACTTCCCGCTCGCGCTCGGTCAGCACGTCGAGGGACGACACCGCGCGCGGCTCCTTCGCCCTGGTCGCGAACTCCTCGATCAGCCGGCGCGTCACGCCCGGCGAGAGCAACGCGTCACCACTCGCCACCAGCCGTACACCGCGGAGCAGGTCCACCGGCTCGGTGTCCTTGACCAGGAACCCGCTCGCCCCCGACCGGAGCGCCTCGAAGACGTACTCGTCGAGGTCGAACGTCGTCAGGATCAGGATGCGCACATCGGCCAGCGCCTCGTCCGCAGCGATGGTGGCCGTCGCGGCCAGCCCGTCCATGCCCGGCATCCTGATGTCCATCAGGACCAGATCGGGCCGCAGTCGGCGGGCCGCCTCGATCGCCACAGCACCGTCGGCGGCCTCCGCGATCACCTCGATGTCGTCCTCGGATTCCAGCAGCGCACGAAATCCCGCCCGCACCAGCGCCTGGTCGTCAGCGATCAGCACCCGGATCACGCAACCCGCCTTGTCGCGGACCCGGCCGGCACGCACCCTGACACGGTCACGGGCCGCCGATCGGGAGCCGCGCCGACACGCGGAATCCGCCGTCGCCGCGCCGGCCGGCGCTGAACTCCCCATCGAGCGCGGTGGCCCGCTCGCGCACCCCGGCGATCCCGCTGCCTCTCCCGGCGCCGAACCTACCTTCGAGCGCTGTGGCCCGCTCACGCATCCCGGCGATCCCGTTGCCGCTGCCGGCGCTGGGCTCGGTTCGCCGGCCATCCGCGGGCGTGCCGGCGGATAGTCGGCTATCGGCGGACCTGCCGGCCGGGACGCTCCCGTCGTCATCGACCTGCACCACGATCTCACCCTCGCCGTAGCGGATCGCGACCGTCGCCGTGGCGGGATCAGCATGCCGCCCGACATTGGTCAGCGCCTCCTGCACGATGCGGTACGCCGCGAGGTCCACCGGCGCGGGCAGTGGGCGGGGAACCCCGATGATCTCGGTATGGACGGTGGCTCCGGTGGCCGCCGCGTTGGCGAGCAGGGAGTCGAGGTTCGCGATGCTCGGCGCGGGTGCTCGCGGCGCGTCCTCGTCGACCCCGCGGAGGACACCGAGCACAGACCGCAGCTCCCGCAGCGTCTCGCCACTGGCGGCCTTGATGGTGACGAGTGCCTCCCGGGCCTGTTCGGGTCTGCGATCCATCAGGTGCAGACCCACGCCGGCCTGCACGTTGATCAATGAGATGTTGTGGGCCACCACGTCGTGCAGTTCGCGCGCGATCTGCAGCCGCTCGTCAGCGGCGAGTCGACGGGTCTCCTCGGCCTGGGTGCGGCGGCGCTCGGTGATCCGCGCCGCCCGGCCGCGCACGCCGTAACACGCCGACAGCAGCAGGAGCAGCCACGCGGCGAGACCGAAGATCGCTGGCAGACCCGGGGCCGGCAGGCCGAGCACGGCACTGCGCACCCACAAGGCCGTGGCGTATCCCGCCACCACGACGCCGACAGCGACCAGATGCCGATCGGCGCGCACAGCGTAAAAAAGCCCGACGACCAGACTGAGGAAGACCGGGCCAAGCGGGTAGTGCAGCAGCAGGTACGCCGAGGTGACGCCGTACACCCCGATCAACGTAGAGCCGGGGAATCGCTTACGGGCCAGCAGAATCGCCGGGCCGGCGAGCAGCAGCAGGTACGCGACGACGTCGAGCCCACGGCTGGCGGTCTGGCCGCGGGCGGCGCCGTGGGTGCCGACGACCTGCACGAGCGCGACGAGCGCGCTGCCCGCGACGATCCGCCAGCCGGTCACCCGCGCAGGCCGGCCGTCTCGTCGCGTGAAGCTGCCCACCATGCACACGCTATGCGCGAGACGTCAGGCAGCGCATCGCCTCGGGTCGGTAGGCCCGCATACTCCCGCCGGCGTACGACGCCGCGCCGAGACCCGCCACCCGAACCGGCAACCCTGGCGAGCGAGAGTGCAGATAACGCACGTTCGAGACGACGCAACCATGCGCCATCTGCGCTCTCGACGGGGCCACCGATACGGCGGGGCCCGCCGTGACTACCGGCCGGCGGCGTAGCCCTGCATCCCGCGCGGATTCGCCGCCGCCCGCAGCACGCCGGTGCCCGGATCGCGGCTGACGGCGGAGAGCCGGCCGAGCGCCCAGTCACCGGCCACCGTGACGGCATGACCGCGCCGCCGTAGGTCCACGATCAGGTCCTCGCCGAGCCGCGACTCCACGACCAGCCCACCGGGCGTCGACTCGTGCGGGTAGAACGACGACGGGAACGCCGTCGTATGCCAGGCCGGCGCGTCGATCGCCGCCTGCAGGTCCAGGCCGCCGAGCACGTGCCCGAGCAGAAAGCACAGCTGCCACTGGTCTTGCTGGTCGCCGCCCGGGGTCCCGCATGACAGCACCGGGACGCCGTCGCGCGCGATCAGCGTCGGCGAGAGCGTCGTGCGCGGCCGCTTGAAGGGCGCCAGCGAGTTGGGCAGCCCCGGCTCCAACCAGAACATCTGAGCCCGGGTGCCGAGGGGGAAGCCGAGCCCGGGCACGGTCGGGGAGGACTGCAGCCAGCCACCCGACGGCGTCGCAGACACCATGTTGCCGGCCCGGTCGACCACGTCGATGTGGCAGGTGTCCCCGCGGGTGGTGCCGGTGCGGCTGGTCGTCGGCTCGCCCAGCCCGGCGCCGCCGGCCACGGCAGGCGCGATCCCCGGCAGCGTCGGCAGTTGAGGTGTCCGGCCGTCCGGCGACCCGGGCCGCAGCTCATACGACGCCTCGGGCCCGATCAGGGACCGGCGGCCCGCGGCGTACTCCCGCGACAGCAGCGTCTCCAGCGGTACGTCGGGCACGTCGCCGTACCACGCCTCACGGTCGGCGAAGGCGAGCTTGGCGACCTCGGTGCTCACGTGCACCAGCTCCGCCGACGCGCCGGCCGACCCGAACGCCACTGTCCCGTCGAGCATCCGCAGTTGCTGCAGCAGCACCGGCCCCTGGCTCCAGGCGCCTGCCTTGCACACCGTGAGCCCCTGCCAGTCCACAGTGGATGGTTGCTCGTACGCCGGTCGCCAGCCGGCCAGGTCGGCGCCGGTGAGCACGCCGCGGTGCGGGGCGCCGGAGTCGTCGGGCACCTCGGTACGGCAGAAGACGTCGATCGCCGCGGCGACGAAACCCTGGTACCAGGCGAGATACGCGGCATCGATCTGCGCCTCCCGGTTACGGCCTCCGGCGGCCGCCTCGTCCAGAAGTCGCTGATACGTCGCCGCCAGATCGGGGTTGGTCACCACCTCCCCGGCGGCCGGCACGCTCCCGGCGCGGCACCACAGCCGAGCGGATGTCGGCCAGGACGTGCGGAAGTGCTCGGCCACCGCGGCGATGGTCGCCGCCACGCGGGGGGTCAGCGGGTGCCCGGCGCCGGCGTACCCCAGGGCGAAGCGCATAACCCGGTGCAGCGGCAGCGTCCCGTGATCGCGCAGTAGCGTCAGCCAGGCGC
>JBPCOR010000181.1:0-8086 GCA_051000035.1 Mycobacteriales bacterium
GCCGCGGACACAGACGGCCGGCCGGACGCTCCGGCCCAGTCCACCGCCGGCTGAGCGGGCGCCACCGGTGACGTACACCAGCGTCGATCAGGCGTAGAGATCAGGCGTCAAGGTCGTTCGCGACGGCCCGCAGTACGGCAGCGATCTTGCCCGCCTCGGTGCGCTCGGGGTAGCGCCCGCGCCGAAGCGTGTTGGACACCCGGTCGAGGAGCTTGATGAGATCCTCCACGATCACGATCATCTCATCGGGGTTCGTCCGCTGCGCGGCGGCAACGGACGAGATCGGGTCGAGCACCCGCACCGACAGGGCCTGCTCGCCGCGACGGCCCGCCGCGACGCCGAACTCGACCCGCTGCCCGGGGTTGAGCTCGGTCAGTCCACCGGGCAGCGCATCGCGGTGTACGAATACGTCGCCGCCGTCCTCGCGCGCGAGGAAACCGAACCCCTTCTCGGCGCTGAACCATTTGACCTTGCCGGTTGGCACGGATCGCCTCGCTCGTCGTCGCGGTGGAGTGGATGGCCGAAGGCCAAGGCTAGCGGCTCCGGTACCGGTTGCGCTCGTCGGAATCGGCCGTTCGAGGCACCTGACGTCCGGCGGGGATCTACGGTGGGCGGGGACCGAATGTCGCACCCCCGGAACCACTCCGCCCGGCCATGCGTCAGCACCGACGTAACGCCAGTCGACCAGCAAAGTGCGTGCCAGCGCCGCCCGAGGCCCGCGACGAAACGGAGTCACGATGACCGACGATCGCAGTCCCCATCCCGGGGAGCCGTGGAACGACACCGGACCTGGTGCCGAGGGTGGTCAGCAGCAGAGCTGGCAGGGCGGACAGCAGGGCTGGCAACCACAGCAGCAACCGCCGCCGGAAGGCTGGCAACCACAGCAGCAACCGCCGCCGCAGGGCTGGCAACCACAGCAGCCGCAGGGGCAGCCGCAGTGGAACGATCAGACCCAGGCACTGCCCAGCGGCGCCGGCCGGTGGCAGGGCAACCAGTCGCAGGGCAACCAGTCGCAGGGCAACCAGTGGCCGGGCAACCAGCAGCAGTGGCCCGCCGGCCCCCCGTACGCCGGTCGCCCCGACCAGCTCGGCCCGCCGACCGCACCCCCGCGCAAGCGGCGTGCACTGCTCGTCGGGGTCCTCGCCGTCGTTGCAGCGCTCGGCATCTCCGGCGGCGCCTACGCCGCGTTCGGCCAGCACAAGAGCAGCGCCGCGGCGAGCAACCCGGCGGTGCGGCACATCGGCTCCGACGCGATCGCCGTCGCGTCGATCAACCTCGACCCCGGGACCGACCAGACCGTCGCGACCCTGAAATTCCTGCGCAAGTTCCCGACCGTCGCGCGCCAAACCGGGAGTGGCGGATCCCTCTCCGACGCATTGCTGAAGCCACTGTTCGACAACAGCGGCCAGGTCAACTACGACAAGGACATCAAGCCCTGGCTGGGCACCCACGCCGCCGTAGCTGCCATTGCGGTGGGGACGAAGGTGCATCCGGTGCTGGTGGTCGAGTCCACGGACGACGCCAAGGCCAGGACGGAGCTCGCGACGGCCGCCGGGCGCCAGGGCAGCTCCGAGCGCTATCTCGTGCAGGACGGCTACGCCTATATCTCCGATTCCCAGCAGGTCGTGAGCCGGGCTGCCGCCACTGCCGGGAAGTCGAACATCTCGAGCACCTTCGACTCGGCCGTGTCAGGTCTGCCCGGTGACTCGCCGGTGACGATATGGGCCGACGCCAAGGCGCTGGTGAAGCTCGCAGAGCGCAGCAACCACTCCGGTTCGTCCATACCCGCCAACGTGCTGGACAACGTCCCGGACGCCTTCGCCGGCTCGTTGCACTTCAACGCGTCCTACGCCGACGTGCAGCTGAAGGCGATCGGCACGCACGGCGACCTGCCCGCTACCAAGCCGGT
The DNA here is from genome assembly GCA_051000035.1 of Mycobacteriales bacterium. Lineage (GTDB taxonomy): Bacteria > Actinomycetota > Actinomycetes > Mycobacteriales > QHCD01 > QHCD01. The sequence goes on from JBPCOR010000181.1 coordinate 1,910, forward strand.
CGGCGACAAGGTCGCGGCACTGCCCGGGAACACCGCGGCGGCCATCGGCGTGAGCGGCCTGGACAAGGGGATCACCCGGCTGTATTCGACCCTGGACACCACGCTCGGATCGACGTTCGGCCTCGGCGACCTGACCGGTCGGATCCAGACCCAGACCGGGCTGAAGCTGCCCGAGGACCTGGCCACCCTGCTGGGCTCGCAGACAGTGCTCGCCGTCGATTCCGACCTGCAGTCCGTCGGGTTGTCGGCGACGACAGATCCGGCGAAGGCGACCGCGGTGGTGCAACGGATCAACGCCCAGCTGCGCGGCAAGGTCGCGCTGGCCACGAAGCAGACCTCCGACGGCATCATCGTCGCCACCTCGCGGGCCTACGCGAACGAGCTGGGCCAGAAGGGTTCGCTGGGTGACAGCGCCGCCTTCAAGGAGGCGGTCCCCGACACGAAGGACGCGGTCTTCGTGTTCTACACCGACATCGGCAAGCTCCGTGCGAAGGCGGGGACGAGGTTCGACGGCCAGCCCGACGCCTCGGCGCTGTCGGCGATCGGCATGTCCGGCAACGTCTCGGGCAATTCGCAGACGCTCGACATGCGGCTGGTCGTCAACTAGGCCGCCGTCGCGCACCCGGCGCGGGTAGCCGCGGCCGTCAGCGGTATCGCTCGGGGTCGGCCAGCAACTCGTTCATCGACCCCGAGCGGAAACCGCGGGGATCCACCGACACGTCGTCAAAGCCGGCCACGCCGGCGAGCAGGTCCGGGCGCGTCTGCAGCACCGGCACCAGATCGGCGTCCACCTCCACCCGGGCGCCGTCGCTGCCCAGATCGCGCACCCGAACGTTGCGCACCTGGTGCCCGGAGCTCTGCAGGGCCGACCGGACGGCGCGCTCGGCGCGATGGACGCGATGCAACCCGGCCGGGCTGATCGGCACGCCGTAGGCGATCCGGCTCGACAGGCAGGCGGCCGCCGGCTTGTCCCATGTCGACAGCCCCCACCGGCGGGAGAGCTCCCGCACGTCGGCCTTGCGCAGCCCGGCGTCGAGCAACGGTGTCACCGCCCGACGCTCCCTGGCGGCTCGGATGCCGGGCCGGAATCCCGCCGCCGCGTCGTCGGCATTGGTGCCCGTCGCTACGGCGGCGAGGCCGAGGCGGGCGGCTACCGGTGCCAGCACGTCGAGCAATTCGGCCTTGCAGAAGTAGCAGCGGTTGCCCGTGTTGGCGCGATAGCCGGGTCGGATCATCTCCTGGGTTCGCGGTGTCTGGTGCCGTAGGCCGAGGTCGGCCGCGAATGCACCCGCCGCGGCGAGCTCCTCGCGCGGCAGCGATGGCGAGCATGCCGTCGCGGCCACCACCTGGTCCGCGCCGAGTGCTCGCGCGGCGGCGGCCAGCAGCAGGGCCGAGTCGGCGCCGCCGGAGAACGCGACGAGCAGCCCGTCGTAACCGGCCAGGATCGCGTGCAGCCGGTCGGCACGCAGCATCAGTTCATCGGGCACACCGCGAGCCTATCGAGGGTGGTGCCGGGCAGCACGGCACGGTGCCCGCACCGCAGCAGCGTGACAGGTCCACCCGGCGGCTTTACCCGGCGTGGAGCAGGACACGCCGTCCCGTTGACGGTCTGTCTGTGCACCCGGCTGGTAAAGCGGGTCCGCCTACGATCGTGGCTGGCGCCGCGCCGGATAGGCCCTCGCGGCTGCCGTCGCCGGGCGCTGCCGGTGGGATGTCGCGGCCCGGGCGATCGCAGGTAGCCTGTCCCCGCACACCGGCCGGCCACCTCAGGAGCGTGACATGGACGCCGATGCGCACTATCCCGTCGGCGCGTCGATCACCCTGGCCGATCTCGACGCCGACCCGCACCCCGCCCTGCGCCGGTTGCGCGCCACCGAGCCGGTGTCCTGGGTGCCCGCGATCGGCGGCTGGCTGGTGACCCGGCGGGACCTCGCGCTGGCGGTGCTGCGAGACGCGCGCACGTTCACCGTCGACGACCCGAGGTTCTCAACGGCGCAGGTGGTCGGGCCGAGCATGCTCTCGACCGACGGCGCGGAGCATTCGCGGCATCGCGGGCCGTTCACCCGCCCGTTCAAGCCGGCCGCGGTCCGGGCCGGATTCGAGTCGCGGATCACCGACCTCACCGCGACGCTGATCGGCCGGATCCGGGGCGACCGGCGGGCTGAGCTGCGGTCCGCGCTGGCCGGGCCACTGTCGGTGGCCGTGGTCGTCGACACGCTCGGCCTGCGCGAGGTCGACGACGACGCCGTGCTCTCCTGGTATCGCGCCATCGTGGACTCCGTCACCCGGATCGGCGCCGGCGAGCAGCCCACCACCGGCGGAGCAGCGGCGTTCGACGTCCTGTCGGCACATCTCCGCGACAGCGTGCAGCAGCGACCCGAGGACTCCCTCGTCGGCGCCGCGGCGAGCGGCCGGCTCTCGATCGAGGAGGTCGTCTCCGACGCCGCCGTGCTCATGTTCGGCGGGATCGACACCACCGAGGGGATGATCCTGAACGCGATCCGCCACCTGCTGCTCGAATCGCCCGGCGTCCGGGAGGATCTGCTCGCCGTACCGCAGCGGATCGACGCGGCCGTCGAGGAGTCCATCCGGCTGGAGCCGGCCGCTGCCGTCGTGGATCGCTATGCCACCGTCGGCGTCGAGCTCGGGGCCGCGCGGGTCCGGGCCGGGGACTTCGTGCAGGTGTCGCTGGCCGGCGCGAACCGCGATCCGGCGGTGTTCGTAGACCCCGACCGCTTCGACGCCGGCCGCCCGAACGTGCGCGACCACCTCGCTTTCGCGCACGGATCGCACTTCTGTCTGGGAATGGACCTGGCCCGGCTGGAGACCCGCATCGCGGTGGGCGCGGTGCTCGCCCTGCCCGGCGCCCGGCTCGACCCCGCGGCGCAGTCGCGGCCGACCGGCCTGGTCTTCCGCAAGCCGGTCAGCCTGCACGTCGTCTTTGACTGAGGGCGCGGGACCGGCCGCGGTATCTCGAGTGGGTGGCCGGCTCAGGCGTCGGGGAGGTTGGGCCGGTCCGCCGGGCCAGGGTGCTGGTAGCCGAGCGACTCGACCGGCAGTGGGAAGGTGATCGGGGCACCGAAGGGCGACAGCGCGCCCTGCAGATCGGCGGCGAACTCCGACACCACCTGCCCGTCCTCGCCCGGCGGCCAGGTGGGGTCGACGCGGGGCAGCCGGCCGGGCTGCTGGCCGTCGCCTCGCTGCTGGTCGCTCACGTGCGCAAGTGTGGCACGGTGGAGGGGATGAGCACGACCCGCCGACGCACTCTCCGCCGCGGAGGCGGCAGTGAGCACCGCGCGGCCGGAGGGCCGTCTCTCACCGACTGGCTGCGCGGTCGCTCCGACGACGAGCTCGCCGCCCTGCTGCGGGAGCGCCCGGACATCGCCGTACCCGCGCCGGCGGACACGTCCGTGATGGCCAATCGCGCGGTCGTGCGGGTGTCGGTACGCCGGGCGCTGGACACCCTGGACGCCTTCGCCCTGCAGGTCGCCGACGCCGCGGCCGTCCTCGGCGCGCCGACCGAGGTGCCGGCCCTCGCGGCGCTGCTCGGGCCCGGGTTGCCGGACAGCGTGCTGGCGCAGGCGGTCGACCGGCTGCGGTCGATGGCGCTGCTCTGGGGCGACGGCGACGAGGTCTACGCCGCGGATTCGCTGGCCGAGGCGATCGGGCCCTATCCGGCCGGACTTGGCCGGCCCGCCGGCAGCTGCTTCGCCGGGCACTCCGGCACCGAACTCAGCACCGTGCTGCGTTTCCTGGACCTGCCGCGGATCGACCAGCCAGCCGCGGCAACCGCGATCGGAAACCTGCTGGCCGACCCGGCCCGGGCGCGGAAGCTGGTGGAGGAATGTGACCCGGCCGAGCGACACGTGCTCGACCAGCTGGCTGCCGGCCCGCCGATCGGCTCGCTGCGACATGCCCGGCAGACCAGCGATCCCGACGACCCGAGCCCGGTGCGCCGGCTGCTCGCCCGCGGCCTGCTGGCCGCCGTCGACCTGGACACCGTCGAGCTGGTCAGGGAACTCGGTCGGGCACTGCGCGGCGATCACCCGCTCGGGCCGTCGCGGGTCACCCCACCGCGGCTTGCGGTCGAGACGCTGAGCAAGTCCACTGTGGACGCCGCGGGAGCGGGTGAGTGCGCCACCGTGGTCCGGCTGGTCGAGGCGATGCTGGAGTCCTACGCCGAGGCGCCGGTTCGTGCGTTGAAGCAGGGCGGGGTCGGGGTGCGCGACCTGCGGCGTACCGCCCGGACGCTGGACGTGGGCGAGGACGCCGTCGCGGTCCTGCTCGAAGTCGCGGCGGCGGGCGGGCTGCTCGCTGTGGCAGGCGGCCCGGAGCTGGACTGGCTGCCGACAACGATGTATGACCGGTGGCTCTCGGGCTCGGTCGCCACCCGCTGGACGGCGCTCGCGCAGGCGTGGATCTCGATGCCCCGGCTGCCGTCGCTGGTCGGCGAGCGGGACGACCGCGACCGGCCGGTGGTGGCCCTGTCGGCGGAGGTACGCCGGACCACCGCGCCGGCGTTACGGCGCCGGGTGCTCGACGCGCTTGCCGAGCAGCGCCCCGGCCGCGCGCCGAGCGCTGCGTCGGTGGCCGACGTCCTGGCCTGGCGGGCGCCGCGGCGGACCGGCGCCTGGCAGCTCCGGCTGGTGGGCGAGATGCTGCGCGAGGCGGCCCTGCTCGGCGTCACCGGCCGGGGCGGCCTCGCGTCCTACAGCCGGGCCCTGCTCGCCGGTGAGGACCCGACCGGGCTGCTGGACTCCTTGCTGCCCGAGCCGCTGGACCACGTGCTGGTGCAGGCCGATCTCACCGTGGTCGCGCCCGGACCGCTGGAGCCCGACCTCGGGCACGAGATGGCGCTGGTCGCCGACGTGGAATCCTCCGGCGGCGCAACCGTCTTCCGGGTCACCGATGCGAGTGTGCGGCGGGCCCTGGACGCCGGCCGGGGCGCTGGTGACCTGCATGAGTTGTTCGCCGCCCGCTCCCGCACGCCGGTGCCGCAGGCGTTGACGTACCTCATCGACGACGTCGCGCGCCGCCACGGCGCGCTGCGTATCGGCACCGCCGCGGCGTACCTGCGCTGCGACGATCCGTCCCTGCTGTCCCAGCTCCTCGCCGACCGCGGGCTAACCGACCTGGCGTTACGGCGCATCGCGCCGACCGTCGTGCTCTCCCGGGTGCCACCCGACGCCGTGCTGGTGGCGCTGCGCGAGCGGGGATATGCCCCCGTTGCCGAGTCCGCCGACGGGGTGGCCATCGTGGCCGCGCCCAGCGGCCGCCGCGCGCCTCGGCCGATGCTCGAACGCCGTACCCCGGTGCAGGCGGTCCCGACCGCGGAACAGATCGACACGATCGTGGCGCAGATCCGCGCCGGCGACCGGGCGGTGAGAGCGTCGGGGGAGATCGGGAACGTCGTACGCGGACTGCCCGGCATCACGACGGCCGCCACGCTCGCACTGCTCACCCGAGCCAGCCGCGACGGTCGTCCGGTCTGGCTCGGATACGTCAACGCGCAGGGCTCGGCGTCCCAGCGGATCGTCGAGCCGACGTCGTTGAGCGGCGGATTCCTGCACGGCTACGACCACCGCCGACAGGAGGCGCGCACGTTCGCGCTGCACCGGATCACCTCCGTCGCCCTGCTCGGCGGCGACGAGCTGAGCAGCACCGACCCGGTGTAGGCACGCGGCATCGCACCGGCGTCGCCCAGGATCACCCGCAGCCGCGACTCCATCGGTCCCTCCGCGGCTGCGTCGGCGAGCTCGATTGCCGCAGCCGCGCGCCGTACGCCGCGCCAGCCCGGCCGCGCCGCGGAGGTACAGCCGCAGTGTCGCCCTCCGCAATCCCACCCGCCGCAGCCCGTCGAGACATATGACCGCCTCCGAGCGTGGCGCCACCCGAACCGGGTCGAAGGCGGTGCGGACCAGCGATGTCGCGGGCACGTCGCCCGGACGGCAGCTGTCGGTCGCCGCCAACTCCGCCCGTCGGACCCGCGCGCCGCGCCGGCGAGCGTTACCCGCCGGTGCAACGGCCACCTGGACGGCGCGGCGGCGCGGCGGGAACGCACGACATGCGGACAGTCGGACCCAACCGCCACAATGGTGGGGTGACCGATGGCCCCCTGATCGTCCAGTCCGACAAGACGCTGCTGCTCGAGGTCGACCACCCCGACGCGCCGCCCGC
>JBPCOR010000220.1:0-2957 GCA_051000035.1 Mycobacteriales bacterium
GCGAGCTGACCGGATCTCGACGCCCAGCGACACCCGGACGGCGCGAGGCTATGCGCTGCCGCGCTCCGCCGGGCGGGGGCTGCTCGCCGCCGCGTACCGCAGCAGCACGGCACCGGAGACGAACGGCCGGTACTCATCGACCAGGCCAGCGGCTATTAGGCCCCCGATCCGAGAGAACACAACGTGGGGCGGGTGGGGCTCGAACCCACGACCGACGGATTATGAGTCCGCTGCTCTGACCGGCTGAGCTACCGCCCCGGCTCATCGTGCCCGCGCCAGCCTACGGGCCGACCGGGCGCCGGCGGCAGTCCGGCACGAAGAAATCCGGTTGCGGCGCCGCGGTTTCCTCACCATGCTTGCCGCGAAACAATGGCTGCCCGCCGCTGGACCGCACGTCCCGGCCGGGCCGGGACGGAGGGAGGCAACGCCGTGACTTCCCCCGCGCCAAGCGCTGCCCACGTTCCCGCCACTCCGACGCGCCCCTGACACTGCGCCCCCGGGTGGCATCGCACACCCTGGAGTTCCGACGTGTCACGAAAGTTCCGCCTTCGCGATAACCCCGGCGACGACATGCACCGCCGCGACGTCATCCGCCGACGCACCCACGAATCCCACGAGGAAGCGCTCCTCACCGTCGTCGACGGGCCGCCGGAGGGCGATCGCTGGTCGACGTACGCCGACAGCGGCACCCTGCACGGCCCGGCTCCCCGCCCCAGCTGGGTCAGCACCGGATCAGCGGCCGTCGACCACGAGCTCGGCATCGTCAAGACGGGCAAGGAGGCCGACGTCTTCCTGCTGCGCCGGGAGCTTCCTGGCACCGATACGCCAGAGACCGGCACGTCGACGCTGCTCGCCGCCAAGCGCTACCGCGACCTCGATCACAAGACGTTCCGCCGGGACTCGAGCTACCTCGAGGGCCGCAATGTCCGCGAGTCCCGGCAGCGCCGGGCCGCCGCGAACCGCACGGCGTACGGCCGCAAACTGCTCGCCGGCACCTGGGCGGTGGCGGAGTTCGAGGTGCTCGGCGCCATGTGGGAAGCCGGCGCACCGGTGCCCTATCCCGTACAGCTGGTCGGCACCGAGCTGCTGATGGAGTGGATCGGCTCCCCCGACGGCGTCGCCGCGCCGCGGCTGGCCCAGCTGCGGCCGAAGACCGACGAGCTGGCATCGCTGTGGCAGCAGTGCATCGAGGCCATGACGTACCTGGCCCGCGCCGGTCTCGCGCACGGCGACCTGTCGGCCTACAACCTGCTGGTCGACGACGGCCGGCTGGTGCTAATCGACGTGCCGCAGGCGGTCGACATCGTCGCCAACCCGCAGGGCATGGACTTCCTCTATCGCGACGCCCGCAACGTCGCCGCCTGGTTCACCGCGCGCGGGCTGCCGACCGCCGATCCGGACCTGCTGATGGCCGAGCTCGTCGGCTGCACCGGCATCGGCGGCTGACACCCCGCGTGTCACGTCGCGCTGCGCCGCACGCCGGCGCGGCCCGAAGCGGTGCGCGCAGGTCGGGGAGAGGAATGCGACGGTGTTGCTCAGGTAGTTTCGCTCGCGGGGCCGAAGCTGCCGCCACAGGTGATCAGCCGCAGGGACGGGTGCCCGGCGTTGTGGTAAACGAGACCGCTCAGCAACGCCGTCTTCAGGTACTGCCGGACGGCGTCGACGGTGAATATGGCAACCACGCCGTCTGCCCGGGTGATTTCGGCGGTGTCGCCCGGCCGGAGATCACCGAGGCGGCAAGACACCAGCGGTCCCGCCGCCGCCGAGTCGGTGTCCTTCGACCAGGGCCGACCCGAACTGCCCGGGGGTCGGGGAATACCGGTACCACGCAGCCTGATCCGCCTGCGGGCTCCCGTCCAACGGTGGCACCTCGATGATGCCGTCCGGATCCATTCCGACGCTCTGCACGACGGAATGCACGCCGATCGCCGGGATGGAGATCGACCGCGGCGGTGACGATGCCAGCATCAACTGGTGCGGCGGCGCAGAGACCGTGACGCGAGTCCGAGCCGGGGCCGTCACCGACGCCCGCGCCGACGATGACGCGGATGGCGCACTCGTGCGTCGGGCGGCGGCGAGCGACGTGCGGTCGACGTTGCGGGCCGGCGCTGGGTGGCATGTCGCCCCAGCGATCCGGACCGTCACGACGATCGAGTGGATCTCCCATCGCAGCAGGGTCTGCCGGCCCGTGTGGGTCGTGGAAGGTCAGCCGATGCGTCCCACGGTGGGCCCGATACGGCGGCGCCGGACGGCGAGTACGCCGAACAGAGCCAACCCGCCGACCACTGCGCTGCCACCGACGGCGAATAGCCGGGTGTGCTGCAGACCGGCGGTTGATCCGCCGCCGGTGCCAGGCCCGCCTGCGGGCAGGGCCCCGGGCAGGATCTGGAACCAGAGGAAGATATTGGTCGGGATTGCCGCCGTCACGCCGCTGGTCGAATCCGCCTGCAACGCCTGCACCTCGGCATATTTGTCCGACGCACCGTCGATCTTGTTGTAGGCCGCGGCGTTGGTGACGCCGATGACGTGCACGTTCCACCACTCGGGCTGGTAGTCATTGGCCGTCAACACGATGTGGCTGTGCGGCGACAGCGGCGCGTTATCCAATTGCGCGGGAGTGGTTCCGAGGATCGGATCCAGCGTCGAGGCCAGTCGACTCAGGTCAGCCGAGGGGGGATGGTCGATGCAATAGCCCGCTGTCGGGCATTGCAGATCGGTGGGCGCGGGGGAGAATAACGGCGTGATGATGTAAAGCGGGTCGGTCTGGTCCGCGCTGCTCGTGCCGGTTGGGAGCTTCCCATACGCCGCGCCGGCCTCGCATCCGGTCGCCGACTTGGCTGCCACGGATTCGTCACAGAAGTAGTTTTCGCTGTAGAGCACATTGCCCGTGGCGCTGCCCAGATATCCCTGCGTGAGACCGATACCGGCCGCGCTGCAGGCCGCCTGCGAGATGCAGT
>JBPCOR010000240.1:0-3052 GCA_051000035.1 Mycobacteriales bacterium
ACAGACGCTCGCGGGTCTGGGAATGGGCGCTGGTGGCGCTGGTGGCGCTGGTGGCGCTGGTGGCGCCAGTGGCGCCAGTGGGTGACGGCGCTGAACCCCGCAGCACGACCAAGCGCACCGGGATCCACGCCAGTGGACCGCAATGTCGCGACGAGTGATCAGCCTGCGCCTGGTCGGGTCATCGACAAGACGTCGAGTGCGGCGTCGAGCTGCTCCTCGGTGAGCTTGCCGTCGCGGACGTGGCCACGCTCGACGACGACGGCGCGGATCGTCTTCTGCTCCGCGAGCGAGGCCTTGACCACCTTCGCCGCCTCGTCGTAGCCGAGGTAGTGATTGAGCGGCGTGACGATCGCCGGCGAGGACTCGGCGTAGGAGCGGCACCGGTCGACGTTCGCCGTGATGCCGCTGATGCATCGCTCCGAGAACAGCGTGGAGACCCTGGCCAGCAGCCGGATCGACTCGAGCAGGTTGCGCGCGATCACCGGCAGCATCACGTTGAGCTCGAGGTTGCCGGCCGCGCCGCCGAACGCGACGGCCGCGTCGTTGCCGATCACCTGCGCCACCACCTGGCACACCGCCTCGGGGATGACCGGATTGACCTTGCCCGGCATGATCGAGGATCCGGGCTGCAGGTCAGGCAGCGCGATCTCGCCCAGCCCGGCGCGCGGGCCGGAGCCCATCCAGCGGATGTCGTTGGCCATCTTGTACAGGCTCACCGCGATGGTCCGCAGCACGCCGGACGCCTCGACCAGCGCGTCGCGGGAGCCCTGGGCCTCGAAATGGTTGCGCGCCTCGGACAACGGCAGCTGCAGGTCGGCGGCGAGTTTCGCGATCACCGCCGCTGCGAGGTCGGTGGGGGCATTGATGCCGGTGCCGACGGCGGTGCCACCCAGCGGCAGTTCGCCGATCCGGGGCAGCGCGTCGGCGAGGCGTTCCCGGCCGAAGGAGATGGATGCGGCATACCCGCCGAATTCCTGCCCGAGCGTCACCGGAGTCGCGTCCATCAGGTGGGTCCGGCCGGCCTTGACCACGTCGGCGAACTCGGCGGCCTTCGCCTCCAGCGCCGCGGCGAGGAGCCCGAGCTCGGGCATCAGGTCGCGGACGATCGCCCGCGTCGCGGCGATGTGAATCGCCGACGGGAACTGGTCGTTGGAGGAGAACGGGTCGTTGACGTCGTCGTTCGGGTGCACCGGCCGGCCGAGCCGCTCGGCCGCGAGAGTCACGATGACCTCGTTGGCGTTCATGTTCGAGCTGGTGCCAGAGCCGGTCTGGAAGACGTCGATCGGGAAGTGCTCGTCGAACGTGCCCCGGGCGACCTGGGCGGCGGCGTCGTGCACGGCCCGGGCGACGTCTGGGTCGAGCATGCCGCGCTCGCCCTTCAACGCGGCGCAGCAGCCCTTGATGGAGGCCAGGCCGAAGATCAGGCCGCGCTCGATGCGCAGCCCGGAGACCGGGAAGTTCTGGACCGCCCGCTGGGTCTGGGCCCGCCACTTCGCCTCGGCGGGCACCCGCACCTCACCCATCGAGTCGTGCTCGATGCGGTCGTCCGTCCCGGTCTGATCGGTCACGGATGGACCTTCCCACGAGGCGGCGCTCTGGCCGCACCGATGCTAGCCACGCTCGCTGCGACGTCACCGGCCCGGTGGCACCGGGGCGGGCAACCGACGGTGCGGGACGGTGGCGCGGATCTCCTCCGGTGTCACATCGCGTGCGATCCGTGTTCGAAGTCGATGGCACTGTAGGCGCGGAGTTTCGCCACCTGGTGGTGGCTGTCGATCTGGCGGATCGTGCCGCTCTTGGAGCGCATGACCATGGACTGGGTCTCGATGCTACCGGCGTGATAGCGCACGCCACGCAGCAGCTCGCCGTCGGTGATGCCGGTCGCGGCGAAGAAGACGTTGTCGCAGTCGACCAGGTCGCGCAGCTCCAGCACCCGATCGAGGTCGTGGCCGGCGTCGATGGCGCGCTGCCGTTCGGTGTCGTCGCGCGGCCACAACCGGCCCTGCAGCACGCCGCCCATGCAGATCAGCGCGCAGGCGGCGATGATGCCCTCCGGCGTACCGCCGATCCCGAGCATCAGGTCGACGCCGGTGCGGTCGCTCGCCGCCATGATCGCGCCGGCGACGTCGCCGTCGGAGATGAACCGGATGCGGGCTCCGGCGTCGCGGACCTCCCGCACCAGGTCATCGTGTCGCGGCCGGTCCAGGATCACGACCGTGACGTCCTCGACCGCGTCGCCCTTGGCCTTGGCGACCCGGCGGACGTTCTCGGCTGCCGGCGCGGTGATGTCGACGACATCGGCCGCCTCCGGGCCGGTGGCGAGCTTCTGCATGTAGAACACGGCCGACGGGTCATACATCGCGCCCCGTTCCGCGACGGCGAGGACGGCGATCGCCGACGGCATGCCCTTGGCCATCAGCGTCGTGCCGTCGATCGGGTCGACGGCGACATCGCACTCGGGCCCGGTGCCGTCACCGACCTGCTCGCCGTTGTAGAGCATCGGAGCTTCGTCCTTCTCGCCCTCGCCGATGACGACGACGCCCCGCATCGACACGGTCGAGATCAGGGTCCGCATGGCGTCGACGGCGGCGCCGTCGCCGCCGTTCTTGTCACCCCGGCCGACGAAGCGCCCGGCCGCCATCGCCGCCGCCTCGGTCACCCGCACCAGCTCCATCGCCAGGTTGCGGTCGGGAGCCTCGCCCGTGACCTGCAGCTCCGCGGGCATGTCCGTCATCTGGTGTCCTCCCACGGCACCGTCGTGCCATCTGTCGGAGTGTCTCAGATCCGGTGCCGCGAGCAACCGCTTGTCCGGGGCGGGTGCAGCGATCGGCGGGTCACTTCCCGGCGCGCGAGGGGCATCGGGGACGATGCACAGGTGAGCGAGCAGGCGGACGGCGACCGCAGCGACGCGCCGCCGGCCAGCACGGATGCCGATGCCGCCGCGGCGGTCGATGCACGCGGTTCCGCTACGGCCAGGACGCCCGAGCAGGCGCCGGACCCCGCCCGGCCTGACCGGCGCCGGAATCCGATGGTGCAGAACATGGTCTGGTCG
>JBPCOR010000258.1:0-2903 GCA_051000035.1 Mycobacteriales bacterium
CACCTACGCGGAGGCGGCGTGAGGACCGCCGACGCACTCACCTACGCGGAGGCGGCGTGAGGACCGCCGACGCACTCACCTACGCGGAGGCGGCGTGAGGACGGTCGATGACCTGATCGGGTCCGGCGTCGCCGGACAGCGGGTGCTGGTGCGGTCCGACCTCAACGTGCCACTGGACCACGGCGACGCGGCGGATCCCGGCGTACCCAGTGGGTCGCGCATCACCGACGACGGCAGGGTGCGGGCCAGCCTGCCGGTGATCAGCCGGCTCGCCGAGGCAGGCGCGCGCGTCGTCGTCTGCGCCCACCTGGGCCGGCCGACGGGCGTGCCGGACCCGGCGTACACCCTTGCCCCGGTGCGCGATCGCCTGGCCGAGCTGCTCGACGCCGGCGTCGCCATGGCGGCGGATGTCGCCGGCGAGAGTGCGAGGTCCACAGTGGACGGTCTGCGTGACGGCGACGTCGCGATGCTGGAGAACGTCCGGTTCGACCCCCGCGAGACGAGTGGGGACGACGCGCAGCGCGGCGCGCTGGCGCGCGACCTCGCCGCCCTCGCCGACGCCTACGTCGACGACGCGTTCGGCGCCGTGCACCGCAAACATGCCAGCGTCTACGACGTCGCAACGCTGCTGCCGCACTACGCCGGGACCCTCGTCGTGCGTGAGCTGGAGATTCTGGGCACCCTCGCCGGCGACCCGCCGCGCCCGTACGTGGTGGTGCTCGGCGGCAGCAAGGTGTCGGACAAGCTCGGCGTGATCGAGGCGCTGCTGCCGAAGGTCGACCGGATGCTGGTCGGCGGCGGGATGTGCTTCACCTTCCTCGCCGCGCGTGGCGACGGCATCGGTGACTCCCTCGTGGAGGCCGACCGGGTCGACACCTGCCGGCGGCTGCTGGCCGCCGCGGGCGACCGGATCCTGCTACCGCCCGACATCGTCGTCGCCGCCGAGGCCGCAGCCGACGCGGCGACCCGGGTCGTCGCGGCCGACGCCATTCCGGCCGGGCAGAAGGGCCTCGATATCGGCCCGGCGTCGGTCCGCGCCTTCGCCGACGTGCTCGGGCCGGCCAGGACCGTCTTCTGGAACGGCCCGATGGGTGTCTTCGAGGTCGCGCCGTTCGCGGCCGGCACCCGCGCGATCGCCCAGGCGATCGCCGACTGCGCCGGCCAGACCGTGGTCGGAGGTGGGGACTCCGCGGCCGCGGTGCGCGCCCTCGGTATCGACGAGGCGAGATTCGGCCACCTCTCCACCGGCGGCGGCGCGTCGCTGGAGTTCCTCGAGGGCCGGCCGCTGCCCGGCGTCACCGTGCTGGCGGACTGAGGATGTCCCGCGCCGCCCTGCCCGGCCGCCGGCCACTGATCGCCGGCAACTGGAAGATGAATGTCAACCACCGCGAGGCGATCGCGCTGGTGGAGAAGATCGCGCACAGCCTGACCCCGGCGGAGTTCGACGCCGTCGAGGTCGTCGTGCTCCCGCCCTACGTCGACCTGCGGTCGGTGCAGACGGCCGTCGACGGTGACAGGCTACCGCTCGGCTACGGCGGGCAGGACCTCTCGCCCCATGCCCACGGTGCCTACACCGGCGACATCGGCGGTCCGATGCTCGCGGCGCTGGGCTGCTCCTACGTCGTCGTCGGTCACTCCGAGCGGCGCGAGTACCACTGCGAGGACGACGCCGTCGTGGCGTCGAAGCTCGGCGCCGCCTACGAGCACGGCCTGACGCCGATCCTCTGCGTCGGGGAGGGTCTGCCGGTGCGCGCTGACGGCGGGCACCTCGACCACTGCACCGGGCAGCTGCGGGCGGCGCTGGCCGACGCCGCCGCCGATCGGGCCCGCACGATCGTGATCGCCTACGAGCCGGTGTGGGCGATCGGGACCGGCAAGGTCGCGACGCCGCAGGATGCGCAGCAGGTGTGCGCCGAGCTCCGCACCGCACTCGCCGACCGATACTCCGGCGACCTGGCCGACGCGGTGCGGATCATCTACGGCGGATCGGTGAAAGCCGCGAACGCCGCGGAGCTGCTTGCCCAGACCGACATCGACGGTGCGCTGGTCGGCGGGGCCAGTCTGGTGGCCGAGGACTTCGCCGGGATCGCCCGGGCCGCGACCGTCCACTAACGATTCCGGCACCGCTACCTGTAACCTGAACGGGTCCCTGGCCGGTTGCCCGGGGCCCACCCCACCCACCGGACGGCGTCTCGCGTCCGGCCACCCGGAGAGGCAACGGCGTTCAGGGATGAAACTTGGACTGACGATCATCCTGATCCTCGCCAGCCTCGGGCTGGTGGTGCTCGTCCTGCTGCACCGCGGCAAGGGTGGCGGTCTGTCGTCCATGTTCGGCGGCGGCATGTCCTCGTCGCTGTCCGGATCTTCGGTGGTGGAGAAGAATCTCGACCGGCTCACGATCGCGACCGGGCTCGTCTGGGCGCTGTGCATCGTCGTGCTCGGTCTGCTGTATCGATAACCGACCTCTCGGTCCGGCCGTCATGGGCCGGCCCGGCCAGGAAAGGACCAACACGCGGTGGCAGGTGGCAACGCGATCCGGGGGACCCGGGTCGGATCCGGACCCATGGGCGAGGCCGAACGGGGCGAATCGGCGCCGCGGCAGCGGATAGCTTTCTGGTGCGCCAACGGCCACGAGACGGTGCCGTCCTTCGCCGAGGAGGCCGCGATGCCCGACACCTGGGACTGCCCGCGCTGCGGCTTCCCGGCCGGCCGCGACCGGGCGAACCCGCCGGCCGCGCCGCACAACGAGCCGTACAAGACGCATCTGGCCTACGTCCGGGAGCGCCGCAGTGACGCCGACGGCGCCGCGATCCTCGACGAGGCGCTGGCGCGGCTGCGGGCGAAACGCGGGCGCTGAGTGAGCGCCTGCACCGACCACCGCCGGCCCCGACCACAGCGTCCTG
>JBPCOR010000263.1:0-7011 GCA_051000035.1 Mycobacteriales bacterium
GGATAACAGGCTGATCTTCCCCAAGAGTCCATATCGACGGGATGGTTTGGCACCTCGATGTCGGCTCGTCGCATCCTGGGGTCGGAGTAGTTCCCAAGGGTTGGGCTGTTCGCCCATTAAAGCGGTACGCGAGCTGGGTTCAGAACGTCGTGAGACAATTCGGTCCCTATCCGCCGTGCGCGCAGGAGACTTGAGAAGACCTGTCCCTAGTACGAGAGGACCGGGATGGCCGAACCTCTGGTGTGCCAGTTGTCGTGCCAACGGCACTGCTGGTTAGCTACGTTCGGAAAGGATAACCGCTGAAAGCATCTAAGCGGGAAGCCCGCTTCAAGATGAGGTCTCCCATCCTTTATGGAGTAAGGCCCCCGACTAGACCATCGGGTTGATAGGCCGGATGTGGAAGTGCGGCAACGCATGGAGCTGACCGGTACTAATAGGCCGAGGACTTGACCACAAAGATCTGCGCTCGATACGTCGAGCCTGCTCGCGTCCACTGTGCGGTTCCCGCGGTGCGGTCGTTAGGACCATATCTCCATAGAGTTTCGGCGATCATAGCGAAGGGGAAACGCCCGGTCCCATTCCGAACCCGGAAGCTAAGCCCTTCTGCGCCGATGGTACTGCGTGGGTGACCGCGTGGGAGAGTAGGACGTCGCCGGACACAACCTCACGATGGGGGCCACCTGGGTGGCCCCCATCGTTGTGTTCGTCGACGTTTCCGATTGCCGAGGCTGGAGGAGCTGAATGCCAGAGCGGAGCGGTCCGTCGCGGCGCGACGCCGGTGGCGGTGGTGGGAAGCGCGACCCGAGCGGTGGTGGGAAGCGGGACCCGAGCGGTGGCGCGAAGCGGGACCCGAGCGGTGGCGCGAAGCGGAGTGTGCGCGGTGCCGGGAAACGGCCGGATGTGCGCGGTGGCTCGCGGTCCGATGTTCGTAACCGCCCCCCGCGGCCCGGCGCAGCCGTCTCCGGCACCGGCCGGCCGGCGCGCGCCGAACCCGAGGCGATGGGCATCGATCCTGACGGCACTCTGGGCGACCTCGACCCTGATGTCCGACGGGAGCTGCGCGGGCTCGCGCGACCGGCCGCCGAGCGGGTTGCGCGGCACCTGGTGGCGACTGCACGGCTGCTCGACGACGATCCGGCGGCCGCGCTGGAGCACGCCCGCGCTGCCCGGCGCGCCGCCGCTCGGATCGGTGCGGTGCGGGAGGCGAATGGCATCGCGGCCTACCTCAACGGAGAATGGGCGGAGGCGCTCCGGGAGTGCCGCGCCGCGCACCGGATGATGGGCGATCCGTCCCTACTGCACGTGATAGCCGACTGCGAACGTGCGCTTGGGCGACCCGGGCGCGCGATCGAGATAGCCCGGTCGGCGCAGGTCCGGGAGGCTGCTCCGGTGTGGCGGGCCGAGCTCGCGATGGTCGAGGCGGGAGCTCGCAGCGATCTTGGCCAGCACGCGGCGGCGTTACTCGCGCTCGAGTCGGCCGGGGCACGCTCGGACGACGTCGAGGAGTGGACACCGCGGCTCTGGTACGCCTACGCCGCGGTCTTGCAATCCGCCGGACGGTCGGCTGAGGCGGCGCGCTGGTTTCTCGCTACCGCACAGGTCGACGCTGACGAAAGCACCGACGCGTGGACCCAGTACGAGCAGCTGCACGGTACCGCCGGCGACGCGGATCATTCGCGCGGGTAGCACGTCTGGTGCCGACGCGACCGCCTCTGTGCACACCCCTGAGGTTTGTCCCCCGATGCGCGGCCCGCCCTGCCGTACCGCATCCGCGGGGCGATGCTGGATGCGGCGTGCTCGCTGGGGTGCGCCTGCCGCGGTCCGCAGCCAGGGCCGCCCCAGGAGGTGGCCCCGGTGGCTCCTGCTCACAAGACCGGTCGCGGCGCGAAGGCAAGACCAGCAGGCGCGGCGCGGCCGGACGCCGGCGGGGACAGCGCGGCTGACGCCCGTGGTGACGAGCCGGCCGCGGCGGCTGGTGGTGGGTGTGCGAACGAGGTTCATCTCATCGGCCGGCTGGCCGCCGCCGCCGTTGCGCGGCCGATGCCGAGCGGTGATGTGCTCGCGACGTGGCGGTTGATCGTCGCCCGGCCGGCGACCGCTCATACATCGGCCGGCGTCGACACGATCGATTGCCGGACCTGGTCCGAGCGGGGCGACCCGCCGGTCATGGAGTGGGAGCCCGGTGCCGTGATCGAGGTGCGGGGTGCCCTTCGGCGCCGGTTCTGGAGGACGCCGACGGGCCCGGCGAGCCGGTATGAGGTGGAGGTGACCGCTGCGTGGTGGCTGGCCACGACGCCCGGGCCCACGGGAGGGTCCTGACCACGCCCGCGCGGTGGACGCCGGCGGGCGAGCGAGGGACCGCTCGCCCCCCCCGGGACGTGCAGCGCCGTCAGTCGTCCAGCGGGCGCAAGACCAGACCCGTCGCCGGTTTCGGAGTGAACAGCGTCGACTTCCTGGGCATCTTCTCCCCGGCGGCGGCAACGGCCGCGACCTGCTCGACGCGGGTCGGGTTGAGCAGCACGGCGACCCCGTGAGTGTCGTGGGAGCGTTGCAGTGCTACGGCCGCGTCGTGCTCGAAGTCGACGACTCCCTCGCGGTCCTGCAGACCCCATAGGTCGGTGAAGAGCAGCCGGTGGCAGATGGTCACGTCGAGTTCCCGCCAGGCCGCGGCGTGATCACGGGGTACGGCCCGGTCCAGCGCGTCGGCCGCCGGTTGCGTCAGCAGATGCCCGCCGTCGCCGTCGGTGAGCAGCAGAGCCGTGCCGTGCGCGCCGGCAGCGCGCAGCGCGGCGACCGCGTGCTCGAGTGGCCCGTCGACCGGACCGGTCGCGAAGCCCGCAGCCGCCGACCGCACCGCATCGGCCAGTGGGAGCCCGGGGATCACGCGGTGAATGGCCTCCACCTGCGCACCGGACGTACGCGCGTCGACCAGGAAGGCGAGCCCGAAGTCCCACGGCTGGTCCTGGGAGTCGCGCGGCCTGCCGGCGTCGCCGGGGTGAGCCGACGCGGCGCGGTCTGCCTGATATCGCAGGTAGGTCGCGTATCGGTGGTGCCCGTCGGCGATCAGGGCGGTGCGAGCGGCGAGGTCGGCGGCGACCGTGCGCATCGATGACTCGTCGGTGACGGCCCACAATCGGTGCCGCACGCCGTCGGGTGTGGTCGCGTCCGCGTCCACCGGCCCGGCTGCGATGCGGGTCAGCAGGTCCGCCGTCGCGCCGCCGCCGTTGTACACGAGGTAGATCGGCTCGAGATTGGCGCGGGTCGCCGCCGTGAGGGCGAGCCGGTCGGCGACCGGTCCGGCCATCGTATTCTCGTGCGGCAGGATGACCCCGGCCTCCGAGGGGGCCAGCCCGACCGCGGCGAGGATCCCCAGCGTGCGGGCATGCTCGGTCGACATCTCATAGGCATACAGCGCGGGCTCGGGGTCCCGGGCGAGCACACCCTCCCCCCGCCAGTCACGCAGCGTAGTCGCAGCTCGCTCATAGCGGTCCTGCGCAGATGCCCGGTCGGCGCGTGGGAGGATGAGACGGACGACATTGTGCGGATCGGCGTGTTCGAGTTCGGTGACGCCCGCGTCGTCGATGACGTCGTACGGCGGACAGAGCAGACGGGCGAGCCGCTCGCCGGACGCTGCGAACCGCAGCGCGCGGAACGGTGCGACTCGCAGGGGAGGGCGTTCGGGAGCAGCGCGGCTGGACGTCATGGCCGCATCGTAGGTGTTCGCGTGGTCGGCGAAAGCGCCGGCTGCCGGGCCAGGTTGAGGAGGGTTGCCCGTGTCTCAGGGGTACGAGGACAGCACGACCGGCCGGCCACCCTACGTCGATCTGCCGCCCCCGCCGCCCGATGTGACACCTACCGGTGAGGTCTATGACTGGTACATCCGCGGCGTGGAGCTGCTCGAGTCCGGCAACCCCGAGGCTGCCGTCGCACTCATCACGCATGCCGTCCGGGCCGAGCCCGAGTCGCGAAGCGTGCGGGAAGCGCTCGCCCGGGCCCAGTTCGACTGTGGCCAGTACGCCGACGCGGTGGACAGTTTCACCTTCATCATCGAGATAGACCCGGCCGACGACTACGCCCAGTTCGGCCTCGGCCTGGCCGCCGCGAAGACCGGCGACCTCGCCGCCGCGGTCGAGCATCTCGCCCTCGCCGCGGTGATGCGCCCGGATATCACGCACTACTCCACCGCCCTGCGCGGCGCCCGCGCTGCCCTGTCGGCCCAGCGGGCATGACCCGGCCGGACCTCGCCGGGACCGACAAGCCGCTCACCGCCCTGCACGACGTCGCCCTGCTCGATCTCGACGGCGTGGTCTACGTCGGAACCGATCCGGTGCCCGGCGCCGCCGATGCGATCGAGCGGGTCCGGGCCGCGGGCATGCGGGTCGCTTTCGTCACCAACAACGCCTCGCGCTCGCCGGCCGACGTCGCCGCTCTGCTTCACCAGGTCGGCGTCGAGGCGACCGCGGATGACGTGGTCACCTCGGCGCAGGCGGGCGCGCGCGTCCTCGCCGCCCGGATCCCGCCGGGCTCGGCCGTGCTGGTCGTGGGCAGCGACGCACTCGCCGCCGAGGTGTCGGCACTGGGACTGCGGGCGGTCCGCTCAGCGGACGGGCGGCCAGCCGGGGTCATCCAGGGCTTCGATCGAGCGGTGGGTTGGTCGGCGCTCGCGGAAGCCACCGTGGCTATCCGGTACGGCGCCGACTGGGTCGCGACCAACGCCGACCGCACCATCCCGTCGCCGCGCGGCGCGCTTCCCGGCAACGGCGCGCTCGTAGAGGTCGTGCGACTCGTCTCCGGCGCGGCACCGACCGTCACCGGCAAACCGGAACCGGCCCTGCACGAGGAGTCGGTACGCCGTACCGGCGCAGCCCACCCCCTCGTCGTCGGCGACCGCCTGGACACCGACATAGCGGGAGCCGTCAGGGCCGGCTGCGCGAGCCTGCTCGTCCTCACCGGGGTCACGACGGTCCCCGATCTGCTCGCCGCCGGCCCCGACCACCGGCCGACGTACCTCGCCGGTGATCTGGGCGGGCTGTTGGTCGCTCACCCGCAGCCGAAGCGATCGGGCGGCGCCTGGTCGTGCCGGCGCTTCACCGCCCGCCGGTCCGGCGACTCGTTGACGCTGTCCGGGTCGGATGACCCCGACGGTGATCCGATCGACGCGGTGCGGGCCCTGTGTGCCGCGGTCTGGGCCGAGCAGCCCGTCCGCGCGCCGGCGGTCGCGGGCGACGGCTCGGCAGCGACGCAGATCCTGCGCCGATTCGGGCTGGCGGGCTGACGGCCGGGCGAGCCCGCGCGGCTCGCCGCGGGTCAGAAGAAGCCGCGGATCCGCATCAGGTCGAGGACGCTCGCGTCGATCCGGACCCGCCCGCTCGTCCACGCGCCGACCAGGCCGAGCGTCCCGTCGACCATGCCGATCAGATCATCGCTGGTCATGGTCAGGGTGGCGCTGAGCCGCCCCCCGTGGCCGTCGTCATCGCCGCGCGAGGGCAATGGCGTGCCGGCCGCGAGCGGCGCGATGTCGTGCAGCCCGCCATCGCGCAGCGCAACGAAGAACGCGGTATCCAGATCGGTGAGGTTGCACGCGAGGCGCTGCTCGCCGGCGCGCGACGCCGCGGAGTCGCCGGAGGACGCGACCCGGTCGGCGAGGGTGCGCAGCGCCTGCTCGCACTGCTCTGCGGTCGCCATCAGGTCCTAGCCCGTCCCGAAGATCGTCGGTACGCCGGTCCGGAGGGTCACGGCGCGCAGCGCGCCAGGTTACCGCAGGCCGAGCCGCGGACCGGGATCGACCGGCGTACCGACGAGCCGCGCTGCCCGATCCGGGCCGAGCGTGGCGGTAGCGTGAAGCCGTCCGCGCGCGGCCGGCCGACCCGGCGGCCCGACGCCGGCCGATGCAGCGGAGGGTGACATGAGGATTGACGGGTCCGAGGAACGGTCCGACGCCGTGGTGGTCCGGGTGCGGGCAGCCACGGCGGCGATCGCCAGCCTCGGTGACCACCCGGTGAGCGAGCACCCCGCCGGCTACGAGGAGCTGCACCGCGAGCTTGCGAGAGCGCTCCGCGCGGCCGACGACGAGGACGCCTCGCAGCGGCGCGCGGGCGACGAGCCGACCCGCCGTTGACCGTGACCCGCCGTCGACTCGATGCCGAACTCGTCCGCCGGGGTCTCGCCCGCTCCCGCGACGACGCCGTGACCCTGGTCGCGTCCGGCCGGGTGCGCATCGGCGGACGCGCCACCGGCGTTGTCGCGACGAAGGCCGCGACGTCGATCGAGGCCGGGACGGCTTTGCTGGTCACCGCGGTCGACGACGACCCGGCGTATGCATCGCGGGGAGGCCACAAACTGGCCGGTGCCCTGGACGCACTGCCCGGGCTGACCGCGGCCGGGCGGCGGTGCCTGGACGCCGGGGCATCCACCGGCGGGTTCACCGACGTGTTGTTGCGGCGGGGCGCCCGCGAGGTGGTGGCCGTCGATGTCGGCTACGGACAGCTCGCCTGGGCGCTGCGCTGCGATGCCCGCGTCGCCGTACACGACCGGATGAACGTCCGGGGACTGACCGCCGCGGCGATCGGCGGTGCGGTGGATCTGGTGGTCGCCGACCTGTCGTTCATCTCGCTGCGCCTCGTCCTGCCGGCGCTGGCCGGCTGCGCCCGCGCGGAGGCCGACCTGCTGCCGATGGTGAAACCACAGTTCGAGCTGGGGCGAGGCCGGGTCGGCGCCGGCGTCGTGCGGGATCCCGTGGACCGCGCCACCGCGGTCCTGGACGTGGCGCACTCCGCCGCCGACCTGGGTCTCGGCGTAGCCGGGATCGCCCGCAGTCCGCTGCCCGGACCGGCCGGCAACGTCGAGTTTTTCCTGTGGCTGCGCCGCGACGCTGGTCCGTTCGACCCGGCCGCCGTCGCCGCGGCGGTCGCCGCGGCATGAGCACCGCCGACGCATTCGCCGGCGCGGAGGCGGAAGGGAGCACCGCCGACGCATTTGCCGGCGCGGAGGCGGAAGGGAGCACCGCCGACG
>JBPCOR010000279.1:0-3499 GCA_051000035.1 Mycobacteriales bacterium
TGCACGGTGCCACCGCGCACCGCACCGGCGCCGAGCACCGTGATCGGCAGGCTGGCCCGCCCGCCGTCATCGACGGCGACGCCGAGCGCGCGCAGCGCGCCGAGCAGCGGCCCGATCGGCCGCTCCCTGGCCCGCGGATCGCCGTCGAAACGGACCGGCCCGCCGGCGAGTGCCGCGACGGGAGGCACGAAGCGCATCACGGTGCCGGCCAGCCCGACGTCGACGTCGGCCGGCGTGGCCAGCGCCGCGGGTGCCACCGCCCAGTCGGCGCCGCGCTCGACGATCCCAGTGCCGAGTGCCTGTAGCGCGCGGACCATCAACTCGGTGTCGCGAGCGCGCAGCGGGCGGCGCACGAGCGACGGGCGATCGGCGAGAGCGGCGAGCAGCAGAGCGCGATTCGTCATCGACTTCGAGCCGGGCAGCGCGACGGTCGCGTCGACGCGGTCGACGGCGTACGGCGCTCTCCACAGGCCAGGCACGGCTCCAGTCTGCCGGAGTTCACGCCGGCTGCGCCGTCCGGACGGGCGGTCGGTGCGCCGACGGGGCGTTGCCGGCATGCGTGGTCGATGCGCCCCCACCCACGACATCGGAGGAGTTCGACTCCGATGACGACCTGACGGCTGTTCTTTGCCCGGATCTATGGTGCTCAGAGCTGGAGGCGTTCCTGTTCGGGACGGTGCCCTGAGGGGACAGCTTCGATGAGTTCCGGCCCGTTGTTGGCGACGTTGCCGACGGCTGCCGACACGACGTCGGGTGTGAGATGGGCTTCGGGGATCTCCTCGAGCAGCTGCCGCACTGTTTCGGTGTCGTTGCTACTGCAGTCGAGCCAGGCGTCGTGCATCTCGATCGGCACGATCACCGGGCTTCGATCATGGATCTGGCCGAGCGCATCGGTCGCGGGCTGGGTGATGATGGTGCACGTCCAGAGCCACTTGCTCGGGTCGCGATCGGGCCGCGCGGGGTCTCGCCAGATCTCGTAGAGGCCGGCGAAGGCGAGTGGTCGCCGGTGCGGGTCGTGCAGGAAGTAGGGGACCTTGCCCTCGTCGGTCCGCTGCCACTCGTAGTAGCCGAGGGAGGGGCACAAACACCGTCTGCGGGCTGCCGCGGCCTTGAACGCCGGCTTGGTCGTGACCGTCTCGATGCGGGCGTTGATTATCCTGGCGCCACTGTCGCGTGTCTTGGACCAGGTCGGGACGAGGCCCCACCGAACGGTGCGCAGTTGTCGGACCGTCTCGGCGTCACGGTCCCCGCCGTGGGGACGTCGTCTCATCACGGCCCGCACGGGATCCGTGGGCGCGATGTTCCAGGATGCCGGCAGGTCCTCGCCGATCGTCTCCTCGACGTCGAACTCGGCGGCCAGGTCGCCGGTCGAGGCGACGTTGACGTAGCGACCACACATGCCAGTCATTCTGCCCTGCCACGATCGCCAACGACCGTGCGCATGCCCGCCGGTGACAGAACGCGGGCGCGTACGTCGGCTGGAGAGTTCGATCTGAAGCCGCGGCGCCCCGCGCCGGGAATCTACGCACCGCGTGGCGCTGTTGTCACCACGGCACACGACATCCGGCGGCAACCACGCGGAGGAGCCGATGACGGCACGATCCAACACGCTGGCGAGGCGGCTGGAGGATGGCGGAGCCCGCCGCGCATCGACCGTCGAGGCCCGTCCTGGGACGCGCGTATCCTCAGCCCACGGTGAGTGGCCGACCCGCGGTCAGTCCGTCGGTGGGGAGGTTGCCGTGGCGACCGAGGAGCAGCTCGAGGAGTCGGTCGAGCAGCGGCGAGCGCGGTTCGAGCAGGACGCCCTGCCGTTCCTCGACCAGCTGTACGGCGCGGCGATGCGGATGACCCGCAACCCCGCCGACGCGGAGGATCTGGTCCAGGAGACGTTCGTCAAGGCGTATTCGGCGTTCCACCAGTTCACTCCGGGGACGAACCTGAAGGCCTGGCTGTACCGGATCCTCACCAACACGTTCATCAACGGATACCGCAAGCGCCAGCGGCAGCCGCAGCAGGCGGCCACTGAGCAGGTCGAGGACTGGCAGCTCGCCGCGGCCGAGTCGCACACCGGCACTGGGCTGAAGTCCGCCGAGGTCGAGGCGCTGGAGCACCTGCCAGATTCGGATGTGAAGCAGGCACTGCAGGAGCTGCCGGAGGAGTTCCGGTTGGCCGTCTACCTGGCCGATGTCGAAGGCTTCTCCTACAAGGAGATCGCTGAGATCATGGGCACTCCGATCGGCACCGTGATGTCCCGCCTGCACCGCGGCCGGCGCGGCCTGCAGCGCAAGCTCGCCGGTTATGCGGTCGACCGGGGCTTCGCCCAGGCCGGCACCGGCGACGGGGGCGCGTCATGATGGGCGGCTACGCCCACCCGGACGGTGAGCGGATGCCCGCAGGCGGTGCGCAGGGCGCCGACGAGGGGCCATTTGACTGCGACGAGGTCCTCGACGACGTTTACCTTTTCCTGGACGACGAGTGCGACGCCGCGCATCGGGCGAAAATTCGGGAACACATCGACGGCTGCTCGCCGTGCCTGCGCCAGTTCGGGATCGAAGCGGACCTGAAGGCGTTGCTGGCGCGCAAGTGCAGGAGCGAGCCGGCGCCGGAGTCGCTGCGGCAGAGCGTGCGCATCCGTCTCACCGAGGTGACGTTCGGCCCGTCGGACGCCTAGCCCCGTCGGACGCCTAGCCCCGTCGGACGCCTAGCCCTCGCCTAGCCCCGTCGGATGCCTAGCCCCGGCCGCGCCTTCACCCCGGACGGGCTGCCTCAGCAGTTGGGGCGCTTACCGTGATTGGCGCCCTTCTTCGCCCGCGCCTTGCGCTTGCGGCTACGTTTCGCCATCGCTGTCCCCTTCCCGTTCCGATGACCGTCAGTGCGGTCGGCCTGGCTGCTAGCCTCGCACGTTCATCGACAGCCGACACCCGGGGGGAGACGCCGGTGTTCGAGACCGTGCTCATCGCGGGCCGCGGTGTCGCCGCCCTGCGCGCGCTTCGGACCTGTGCCCGGTTGCGGATCAAGGCGGTCACGGCATACGTGCGGGCCGACGCCGGCCGGGCGTTCGTTCGCGCCGCCGACGATTCGGTGCTGATCGGTCCGGACTCGGCCTCGGCGCTGGACATCGCCACCGTCATCGAAGCGGCGCAGGTCGCCGGCGCGTCGGCGATCCTGCCGTGCGGCCCGCTGGCGCATGACCGGGCCGCCGCCGACGCTGCGCTGGCCGCCCGGTTGGGCTGGGCCGGCCCGGTCACGGCGATGTCGACGGGCCCCGTTCCGGCGGCCGGCCCCGGCGGTCTGGGTGACGACATCGCCCGCATGATCGTGCTGGGCTTGCCGGCCGGCGGGGTCGTCGCCCTCGGGATCATCGGCGGCGCCGACGGTGCCGGCTTCGCGCCCACGACCGGTCCAGCCTCGGCGCGGGTCGACCAGACGGCGCGGGCAACCGTGGAGGCGGCCAACACCATCGGCGTCTGCACCATGTGGGTGCACATCCCCAACGTGA
>JBPCOR010000303.1:0-6227 GCA_051000035.1 Mycobacteriales bacterium
GGAGATGTTGACGGTGTGGGCCCGGTCACCGCCCGTCCCGACGATGTCGACCGCCGGGCCCGCGATCTGGACCGGGGCGGCCCGCGCGATCATCGTCTGCACCAGCCCGCCGAGCTCCTGCGGGGTCTCTCCCTTTGCCCGCAGCGCCACCGCGAATCCGACCACCTGCGCGGGTGTGGCCTGCCCGGCCATGATCTCCTCCATCGCCCAGGCGGTGTCGTCCGCGTGCAGCGAGCCGCCTCGGATCAGGGTCGTCAGCAACGCCGGCCACGACCGGCCCGGCCTCGCCGGACCGGCCACCGGGTGGGTCGCCGGCGGCCCGGTCCAGGGTTGCCGGTCACAGGTACGCACTGATGGATGGGTCAGCCCCGGGTCGCGGCGTCGACGGGCCCGCGCAGGAGCGTCGCGACGGCGGTGGCGGCGTCCACCGGGTCCAGGGGGTGGGTGAGGGTGGCATCGGCCTGCGACCATTTCGCGAGCCACCGGTCATCGCGGCGGCCGACGACGATGCAGATCGGCGGGCAGGGGTCGATCTCGTGCTTGAGCTGCCGGCAGATACCCATGCCGCCGGTCGGTTGCGCCTCTCCGTCGAGGATTGCCAGGTCGATGCCGCCCGCGTCGATCTCAGCCACCACCTCGGCGCCGGTCGAGCACTCCAGGTAGGTCACCGGGCCGAGGTCCGCCGCGGGGCGGCGGCCGACGGCCGATCGGATGCGGTCACGCACGCCGGCGTCGTGGCTGAACACGATCACGGTGTGCCCGCCACGATCGTCTGGTGCCATCAGGCCACGTCCTTTCCCAGCACCCAACATCCGAGACCCACATCCGAGCACTGGCCGAGCACCCACATCCGAGCACCCACATCCGGGCACCCGCACCCGGGCACCCGCATCTGGGCACCCGACCCAAGCAACGGCAGCGGGTGCAAACCTACCCGCCGGCGGCGGCCTGCCGTACGTCGCCGATCGGCGTCGGCGCGATGGCCGGCACGGCGCCGCACCGGGGCCGACCCCGCCGAGCCGTCCCGTCCGCCGTGGGGTTCATAATTGCCGGCGTGACCACGGCCTCCCCGACTCAGACCGGCGGACCGGCTCCGCGCAGCGGGAGCGGATCCTTCGATTCGGGCCGGGTGCACTCGCTGACCAGGCCCAACATGATCAGCGTCGGCACGATCGTGTGGCTGTCCTCGGAGCTGATGTTCTTCGCTGGGCTCTTCGCGATGTACTTCATGGTGCGGGCCGCACACGCCAACGACTGGCCGCAGCCGCCGACCAAGCTGAGCATCGGGTACGCGCTCATATTCACCACGATCCTGGTCCTGTCGTCGGTGACCTGCCAGTTCGGCGTCTTCGCCGCTGAGAAGGGCGACGTCTACGGCATGCGGCGCTGGTTCTCCCTCACATTCGTGATGGGACTGGCGTTCGTCCTCGGCCAAGCCAACGAATTCCGGATGCTGATCGCAGAGGGCACGACGATGTCGGCGTCCGGCTTCGGCTCCGTGTTCTACATCACCACCGGCTTCCACGGCATGCACGTCCTCGGCGGCCTGCTGGCCTTCGTCTTCCTGCTGATCCGCTCGACGCTCTCCCGGTTCACCCCCGCGCAGGCGACGAGTGCGATCGTGATCTCCTACTACTGGCACTTCGTCGACGTGGTCTGGATCGGCCTGTTCGTCACGATCTACCTGGTCCAGTGACGCGGTCCGACGATGTCCACCTCCGCCACCGCACGCTTCGAGGTGACCGATGAGTGACCCGAAGCCGAGCCGCGGCGTGCGGTTGCGCCGCTGGCGCCGGCCCCGCGGCAGACTCGGCCGGCGCGTGGCGAGCACCGTGTCGCTGCTGGTCGCCCTCGGCGTCGTCGGCACCATCTACGCCGCCCTCGCGCCATCGGGCGACGCTGCGGCCGGGGGCAACGTCGCGCTCGACGTGCGACAGGGTCAGCAGCTCTTCAACCAGACCTGCATCACCTGCCACGGCGCCAACCTGCAGGGCGTCGGCGGCAAGGGTCCCGCCCTGGCCGGCGTCGGGCAGGCCGCGGTCTATTTCCAGGTGCGCACCGGCCGGATGCCGCTCGTCGAGCAGGGCGCCCAGGCCCAGCGCAAGCCGGTCAGATTCAGCGAGACGCAGATCGAGCAGCTCGCTGCGTACGTGCAGAGCATCGGCGGCGGCCCGCAGATTCCGTCCGGTCGCCTCTCCGGCGGCAACGTCGCGCAGGGCGGTGACCTCTTCCGGCTCAACTGCGCGTCCTGTCACAACCTCGCCGGCAAGGGCGGCGCGCTCTCGGCCGGTAAGGCCGCACCGAATCTGGACCAGTCGACCGACAAGGAGATCTACGCCGCGATGCTCGCCGGGCCGGCGAACATGCCCGTCTTCGGCGACAACCAGATCACGCCGGCGCAGAAGCGCGCGATCATCAACTACGTCCAGACGCTCAAGGCGGAAGCCAATCCCGGAGGTAACGGCCTCGGCCGGCTGGGGCCGGTGCCCGAGGGCCTGGTGATCTGGTTGGTCGGCATCGGGGGCCTGCTGGTGATCATCTTCTGGATCGGGGCGAAGGCATGACGCACTCCACCGATCCGGGCGGCGGCGACCAGCCGACGGCCGGGGAGCTCGCGGAAATGACCCGCGAGCAGCAGATGCTCGCGGGCGCCGATGCCGGTGATGTCCACATCGTTCGCCGCCACAACCGCTTCCCGGTTCTCGGTAGCAAGGCAGAGAAGCGCGCCGAGCGTCAGGTCGCGGCGATGTTCCTGCTCACCGCCATCGGCGCGGTCGGCTTCATGGTCGTCTACGTCGCCGTGCCGTGGAAGTTCCAGCTCCGCCACCGGCAACAGTACGAGTTCTTCACCCCGCTCCTGGGTCTGTGCCTCGGGGTCGCGCTATTCGGCATCGGTTTCGGAGCCGTCCTGTGGGCGAAGAAGATCATGCCCGAGGAGGTGGCCGTCCAGGATCGCCACGGGTTCGACTCCGACGAATTCGACCGCGAGACGACGGCGGCGACGCTCCTGCAGGGACTCGACGACACCGCGCTCGCCCGGCGATCGATGTTGCGGCGGTCACTCGGGATCGGCGCCGGCGCACTCGGCGTCATGGCGCTCTTCCCGCTCGGCGGGCTGATCGTGAAGCCCAAGGGCGAGCTATTCCGCACCCCCTGGAAGGCCGGGGTGCGACTGATCCAGTATGACGGCCGGCCGGTCCGCCCGGAGGACATGCAGCCCGGCGCCTTGGCGACGGTCTTCCCCGACGTACCCGGCGGCCTGCAGGACTGGCGGGCGCCGACAATGCTGATCCGGCTGCGGGCCGGCGCACAGGTCAAGGCACGCAAGGGTCAGGGCGGCTTCGGGTGGGGCACATATATCGCCTTCTCCAAGATCTGCACCCACGCTGGCTGTCCGGTGTCGCTCTACGAGCAGAAGACCAACCGCCTGCTCTGCCCATGCCACCAGTCGCAGTTCGACGTGCTGCTCGACGCCGAGCCGGTTTTTGGACCGGCGTCGCGACCACTCCCCCAGCTGCCGATCACCGTCGACAACGAGGGATACTTCATAGCGACGAGCGATTACAAGGAGCCCATCGGCCCAGCCTTCTGGGAGCGCCCCAATGACTACAACTAACACGGTCCGGTCCCGACGCAAGGTCGAGAAGAGCCCGGCCGCGAAGGCGGGCACCTGGGCGGACGAACGGTTCGGGCCGTCCGGACCATTGCGCAACCTGCTCAACAAGGTCTTCCCGGACCACTGGTCGTTCATGCTGGGCGAGATCGCCCTCTACTCGTTCATCATCCTGCTGATCACCGGCACGTATCTGACGTTCTTCTTCGACCCGTCGATGGGTGAGACGACCTACCACGGGCTCTACATCCCCTTGCACGACATCCCGATGTCGCGTGCGTACGCGTCGACAGTCCAAATCTCCTTCGACGTGCGGGGCGGCCTGGTTATCCGGCAGATCCACCACTGGGCGGCGCTGCTGTTCGTCGCGGCGATCATCGTGCACATGTTGCGAATATTCTTCACCGGCGCCTTCCGCAAGCCGCGGGAGACCAACTGGATCATCGGCGTGACGCTACTCATCCTCGGCATCGTCGAAGGCTTCGCCGGTTACGGGCTCGCCGATGACCTGCTGTCGGGGACCGGGCTGGAGATCGCGAGCGCCATCATGCTGTCGATCCCGATCATCGGGACATGGGTGTACTACCTCGTGTTCGGTGGCGTCTTTCCGGGCACCGAGATCATCGGCCGGCTCTACATCGCCCACGTGCTGCTAATCCCGGGCATCATCCTGGCGCTGATCGCGGTACACCTCGGCCTACTTGTGAAGCAGAAGCACACCCAGTTCCCCGGACCGGGCCGGACCGAGAAGAACGTCATCGGCGAGCGGGTGCTGCCGACGTACGCCGCAAAGGGTGCTGGCTTCTTCGCCATCGTTTTCGGCGTGCTCGCCCTGCTCGGTGGCCTGGTGCAGATCAACCCGATCTGGTTGTACGGGCCGTACACCCCGTCGCAGGTCGGTGCCGGGTCGCAGCCGGACTACTACATGGGCTTCCTGGACGGCTCGACCCGGCTCTGGCCGGACTGGGAGACCCATTTCCAACATCACACCATCTCGGCGCTGTTCTGGCCGACGGTGGCCCTGCCAACCGTCCTCGTGATAATCATGCTGTCCTACCCGTTCCTGGAGGCGAGACTCACCAAGGACACCAAGAGTCATCACCTGGTGCAGCGACCACGGGACGTGCCGGTGCGGACGTCGCTGGGCGCGATGTCGATCGCCTTCTATATCGTGCTGTGGGGCTCCGGCGGAAACGACATCATCGCCGAGAAGTTCGACATCAGCCTCAACGCCACGACGTGGATCGGGCGCATCATGCTGATACTCCTGCCGCCGCTGGCCTACGTCGTGACCTACCGGGTCTGCCTCGGCCTGCAGATGCACGACCGTCAGGTGCTCTCGCACGGCGTCGAAACCGGCATCATCAGGCGGCTGCCGTCGGGCGAGTTCATCGAGTTGCACCAGCCGCTCGGCCCGGTGGACGAGCACGGCCATGGCGCCCTGCAATATGCCGGCGCACCGGTGCCGAAGAAGATGAACAGCTTCGGCGGCGTCGGCCGCAAGATGATCGGCTTCTTCACCCCGGTCGAGGAGCCGCCGCAGCTGGAGTCCGGAAACGGTCACCGCGGCGACGGCGGGGGCGACGAGGACCGCGAGAAGGAACTCACCGGCAGCCGCCGCTGACGGCTTGGTCGACCGGCCGCGCGCCGAAGGCGCCGAGCGCGGCCACAGCTCGAGCTGAGGGATCTCCCCACCGGGAGGTCCCTTCTCTCGTCCCGGCACCCGCCGGCCGCATTACCGGGACGTTACGCGGCGGGCCTAGCGTCGTCCGCGTCGAGGGCCCCGGCGAAGCCTTCCTCCGGAGGGCGACCGGGATGCACGGCACCGTGACTCGGGGGGTGCAGCCGCATCGTGGGGTGTGTGGCTGCACGAGGAATGCTCGTGGCCGCGGCGACATAAGCGTCGCGGCCACGAGCGCTCTCGGGCGGGGCAATGCGCCCGAAGCCGGTGGCCGTCAGGACGCCGGGGGGTCCGCACGCCCCTCCTGCACGCGGTGGGTGACGCGCAGGAGGCGTACCGACGTGACGAGCACGAGCCCACCGATGATGTTGCCGAGGCTCGCCCAGCCGAGCGCGCCGAGCCAGCTGCCATACCCGTATCCCGCGTGGCCGGTCAGCAGGCCGGCGAACATCAGGATCGAGTCCAGCACCGAGTGGAAGAGCTGCGCGGCGACGAGCACGAAGGACATCAACACGGCCGGGACGATCTTGACGCCCAGGCTCTCCGTGGCGTGCTGCATCCGGGTCAGCAGCGTGATAACCGCCCCGGCGAGTACGGCGAGGAAGAACGACCGCCAGGAGACGCCGAGATCCGCATAGTGCCCGCCGGTCTCGATTGCGGTCGCCCGCACCTCCGGGAGCGCGACGACGATCATTCCCGCCATCACGAAGCCGCCCAGCAGGTTGACCGCGAGCGTGACGATCCACAGCCGGAGCAGCTTGCCCAGCGAGCCCTCCCGCGCCGCCACGGCCGTGACGGGGACCAGGAAATTCTCGGTGAACAGCTCGCTCCTGGCCAGCAGCAGGGCGACGAATCCGATCGTGAAGGCGAGTGCGGCCAGCAGCTTCTGCCCGGTGTCGTGGTCGACGACGAGGTAGATCAGGACACCGACGC
>JBPCOR010000335.1:0-4817 GCA_051000035.1 Mycobacteriales bacterium
ATCGAGGAGTTCACCGGGCACTTCGCCGCCGCCGCGCGGACCACCGGGGGACCGCGACCGGACCGCGCAGCACTACCGGACCAATCCGAGAGGGAGCACGCACACCGATGACCCACCCAGATGACGCCCCTGCCACCCTGGCCCGCGCGGCCGCACCCACCGAAGGCGGGGGGCTGGCCGCGATCGCCGACGACGACGGTGTCTTCTCCATCGTCGCCATGGACCAGCGCAACACCCTGCGGCGGATGTTCGACGCGGTCGGGCACCGCGCCGAGCCCGCGGATATGCGCGCCGTAAAGGTCGACGTCGCCCGGGCCCTCACGCCGCTGGCCAGCGGGATCCTGCTGGACCCGACCATCGGCGTTCCGTCGGTCACCGACGGCGGTGCCCGTGCATCCGGCTGCGGGTTGCTCGTCGCGGCCGAACCCGAGCACCGGGGCAGCTTCGAAGGCGAGCCGCGGGCCCGCCGCGATCCGGCGCGGAACGCTGCGTGGGTCCGTGACTTGGGCGGTGACGCCGTGAAGTTCCTCGTCCAGCTGCGACCGGGTCGGCCGTCCGGGGAGCCGGACCTCGCCGCGGAGGTCATCGACGTCGTCCGCGAGGTGGTCCGCGACTGCCGCGAGGTGGGCGTCCCCTCGGTCATCGAAAACCTGATCTACCCGTTGCCCGGTGCGGATCCGCTCACCCCGGCGCAGCGCGAGGACGTCATCGTCGAGGCCGCGGCGATGCTCGCCGAGATCGGCGCCGACCTGATCAAGCTGGAGTACCCGGGATCCTCCCGGGGGTGTCAGCGGGTCGCCGAGGTGGTGCGCGGCCCGTGGGCGGTGCTGTCCGCGGGCGTCGGGTTCGAGGAGTTCCAGCAGGTGCTGCGCGTCGCGTGTGACGACGGCGGCGCCTCGGGGTTCATCGCCGGCCGCTCGATCTGGAAGGAGGCCGTCGGCCTTGACGGGCCGGGCCGGCGGCACTTCCTCGACAGCGTCGCCCGGCCGCGTCTGCGGACCTGCCGGGCGACCGTGGCGGGTCGGGCGCGCCCGTGGACGGACGCGGTGATGATCCGGTGACGCCGATCCTGCAGGCGCGTGACCTGACCAAGCGGTACGGCCATGTCGAGGCGCTGACCCGGGCGAATTTCGACGTCGACGCGGGTGAGGTCGTCGCGCTGGTCGGTGACAACGGCGCCGGCAAGAGCACCCTGGTGCGGATCCTGTCCGGCACCGAGCCGACCGACGCCGGCCAGATCCTCTTCGCCGGCCGGCCGGTGCAGCTGCAGAGCCCGACCCAGGCGCAGGCCCTCGGGATCGAGACGGTGTTCCAGGATCTCGCGCTCGCTCCGCACCTGTCCCCGGTGCAGAACATGTATCTGGGCCGCGAGGTCATGGCCACGGGGCTGCTCGGTCGGCTCGGGTTCATGAACCGCCCGGCGATGCGCACCGGCAGCCGGGAGGCGTTCGACCGGCTCGGCGCGACGGTGCGAGACCTCTCCGGTGCCGTCGGCTCGATGTCCGGCGGCCAGCGGCAGGGCATCGCCGTGGCCCGGGCGGCGGCCTGGGCGCAGAAGGTGGTCGTCCTCGACGAGCCGACAGCGGCCCTCGGCGTCGTGCAGACCAAGAACGTGCTCGACCTGCTCCGCCGGGTGAGCGGGGAGGGTATCGGCGTCGTCTTCGTCAGCCACTCGATGCCCCACGTCATGGAGGTCGCGGACCGGGTCCAGGTGATGTGGCGCGGCCGCCGGGTGGCGACCTACCGCAAGCAGGACACGTCGATGGAGCAGCTGGTCGCGGCGATGACCGGTTCGCTGACCCAGGAGGCCTCGTGAGCAACGGGATGGGTACGTCGACGGCGGCGCCTGCCGGAGCGGTCGACGACGTCCCGCCCGGCGGCTGGCAGCGGCTGGCCCGGCTGCAGGGGCTGCAGATCGTGCTGCTGCTCGCGGTGACGATCGCCGTATTCACGGCCCTGCGGCCGGGGACGTTCCTGACCCTGTTCAACATCCGCGGCATCGTGCAGAACACCTCGATCCTGGCCGTGCTCGGTGTCGGCATGACGTTCGTGATCATCACCGGCGGCATCGACCTGTCGGTCGGCAGCGTCCTGGTGTTCAGCGGTGTCGTGGCGGACAAGGTGATGGCCGCGCAGGGCGGGCAGGGGTGGGGCACGGTCCTCGTCGGAACCCTCGCTGCGCTTGCTTCCGGTCTCGTCTGGGGCCTGGT
Source organism: Mycobacteriales bacterium (assembly GCA_051000035.1). GTDB lineage: Bacteria > Actinomycetota > Actinomycetes > Mycobacteriales > QHCD01 > QHCD01. The sequence continues at coordinate 2,211 of JBPCOR010000335.1, forward strand.
CAACGGCTTCCTGGTGGCCAAGGCGAAGGTGCCGCCGCTGATCGTGACACTGGGTTCGTTGAGCGCGGCGCTGGGTTTCGCGCAGATCCTGACCAAGGGCCTCGACCTGCGGGACGCCCCCAAGACGCTGGTCAACAAGATCGGGTTCGGCAACATCGTCGGGCAGGTGCCGACACTCGCGGTGGTCGCGCTCGTCGTCGTCGTCGTCGGCATCGTGCTGCTGCACCGCACCCGATTCGGGCTCTACACCTACGCGATCGGCTCGAACGCCGAGGCCGGTCGCCGGGTCGGCGTGCGAGTCGACCGGCACCTGATCAAGGTCTACGCATTCGGCGGGTTGCTCGCGGGATTCGGCGGCATCCTCAATCTCGGCTTCTTCCAGTCGACGACGATCGGCGGGCAGTCCAACACGGCGCTGAACGTCATCGCCGGTGTCGCCATCGGCGGCACCAGTCTGTTCGGCGGGGTCGGCAGCGTATTCGGAACCGTCATCGGTCTGTTCATTCCCATCGTGCTGCAGAACGGCTTCATTCAGATCAACGTGCAGCCGTTCTGGCAGCAGGTAGTCGTAGGCGCGGTCCTGGTCGCGGTCGTCTACGTCGATCAGGTCCGCCGCGCAAGCGCGGTGCGTGGTCCTAAACCGCGACTTCCCTTCCTCTCCCGGCCCGGGAGAGCAGCGCGAGAGGAGACAGCATGATCGGTAGAAGAGCGATGGTTGCCGGGATGGTGGCTATCGCCGTCACCGCGGCCGCGGGGTGTGGCTCGTCGAACAAGGGGTCGGGCAACGGGAAGAAGACGTACAAGCTGGCTTTCGTCCAAGGCGTCGCGGGCGATGCGTTTTACATCACGATGGCCTGCAGCGTGAAAGCGGAGGCCAAGAAGGAGGGTGCGACGGTGTCCGTGCAGGGACCGAAGGCATTCGATCCGACCCAGCAGACGCCGGTTCTGCAGTCGGTCATCGCCAGCAAGCCCGACGCTATCCTCATCGCGCCCACCGACGTTTCCGCTATGCAGCAGCCGATCGCCCAGGCGAAGTCGCAGGGCATCAAGATCGTGCTGGTCGACACGACACTGAAGGACCCCTCGGTCGCGGTCTCGGCGATCTCCTCGGACAACGCCGCTGGCGGTACGGCGGCGTTCGAGGCCATCAAGAAGCTCGCGCCGAGCGGCGGAAAGGTGCTGGGCATCGGAGTTCAGCCCGGCGTCAGCACCACCGACGCCCGGGACAAGGGATTCGCGGATGCCGCAAAGGCCGATTCGAAATTCAGTTATCTGGGCGTGCAGTATTCGATGGACGAAGCCTCGAAGGCGGCGTCGATCGCGCAGGCCGCGCTGCAGAAGAATCCCGACATCGTCGGCATCTTCGCCTCGAACCTGTTCGCGGCAGAGGGCGCCGCGACCGGTGTGCGGCAGGCCGGCAAGCAGAATTCGGTGAAGATCGTCGGCTTCGACGCCGGGTCGGATCAGGTCAAGGCACTGAAGGACGGCACGGTGCAGGCACTGATCGCGCAGCAGCCTGGCGCCATCGGCACCGACGGCGTGCAGCAGGCGATCAAGGCACTCAACGGCGGCAAGACGACGGCGAACATCAAGACGAAGTTCACGATCATCACCAAGGCGAATGTCGACTCGGCGGCGGGCAAGGCGGCGGAGTACAAGTCGGCCTGCTGATCGGCTGCGGCGACACCCTCGGCTTTTCGGGGTCGCAATCGCCGAGACGCCGCGGTGACCGGATCGGGGGAGGGACGGCCGCGCCGCGTCTCGGGGTGCGCGGCCGGTACGGTCGGGGCCATGACGGCCGGTGCGGATCCTGCGGTGGGTCTTGGCGGTGTGCGCGCCGCCGCGGCGCGCCTCGCCGGCCATGTCCACCGGACCCCGGTACTGACCTCGGGCACCTTGGACCGGCTCGCCGGCGCGCGGGTCCTGCTCAAGAGCGAGAACTTCCAGCGGGTGGGGGCATTTAAGTTCCGGGGCGCGTTCAACGCCGCGTCGACACTGACCCCGGCGCAGCGGGCCGGCGGTCTGGCGGCGTACTCCTCGGGCAACCACGCGCAGGCAGTCGCATTGACCGCCCGCCTGCTCGGTACGACGGCGGTCATCCTGATGCCGCTGGACACACCGGCCGGGAAGATGGCAGCCGTGCGCGACTACGGCGCCGAGGTGGTCACCTACGACCGCTACACGCAGGACCGGGACGCGCTGGGGCGAGCGCTCGCGGCCGATCGGGGCATGGCACTCATCCCGCCCTACGAGCACCCGGAGGTGATCGCGGGGCAGGGCACGGTGGCGCTGGAACTGCTCGAGCAGGTGGAGCCGCCTGACGCCGTCGTCGTGCCGATGGGGGGTGGCGGGCTGATGGCCGGCATCTCCACGGTCGTGCGCGCCGCGTCGCCGCAGATCAGGGTCATCGGCGTGGAGCCGGCCGCGGGCGACGACCAGCGTCGCTCACTCGCCGCCGGGGAGCGGGTGCGCATCACCGCGCCACGTACCATCGCCGATGGTTTGGCCGCCGAGATTCCCGGCGAGCTGACCTTCGCCATCAACCGGCGGACCGTGGATGAGATCGTGACGGTCGAGGACGGGGAGATCGTCGCGGCCATGCGGTGG
>JBPCOR010000394.1:0-3103 GCA_051000035.1 Mycobacteriales bacterium
GCGCTGGACCGACGGCACGACGCGCTGCGTCGCGGCATCGCGAGCCGGCTGGACCGGCTCACCGCAGCCCAACCCGGCGCAGCGAGTGGCCTGCGCCCCTCGGCCGGCGGGTGAGACGTCGAACGCGTCTGGTGCACTGGCGATATGACCGAGGGGCTTGTCCTACCCACCGTCCCGGCGGGGCGCTTCCTCCTGCGCGCTTTCGACGACGGTGACATCGCGCTGGTCCAGGAGGCGTCCGCCGACCCGCTCATCCCGCTCATCACGACGGTGCCGATCGACGACAGCATCGACGCGGCGCTGGCGTTCATCGCCCGCCAGCACGATCGGGCGCGCAGCCGGTCCGGCTATCCGTTCGCAATCGCCGAGGTCGACACCGGCCGGGCCGTCGGCCAGGTCGGCCGCTGGCTGCGCGACGTGGATCGGGGCAGGGGCGAGCATCGGCTACTGGATCGCCCCGAGCCGGCGCCGCCGTGGGATCGCGGGCGCGGCGCTGGCCGCGGTGACCCGGTTCGGCTTCGGCCATCCCGAGATCTCCCGGCTCGAGCTCTACGTCGAGCCGTGGAACGAAGCATCCTGGCGGGCGGCCGAGCGGGCCGGCTTCGCCCGGGAGGGACTCCTCCGCAGCTGGCAGCGGGTCGGGGACGTTCGCCGGGACATGTTCATGTACTCGACGGTGCGCGACGATCAACCACCCGCCGGCGTCTCGGCCCGGTCCACCGTCGCGAGCTCACCGGTCTCGCTGTCGACGTAGCCGGTGATGGCGAGCCGGCCGACGCCGGGCCCGGGCCGCTCGCGCATCAGCACGACGACGGCGTGCCCGAGCGCCTGCAGGATGCTCGCCGCCGATATCGACACGACCGTGGCGACGCTGCCGACGTGCGCGTGCAGCACGGCCGAACCGCCTGCCACGTCGAGGTTGTCGGTATATTCGCCGCCGACGATCGAGTAGGTGTCGACCTCGTAGTCGAACCGGTCGATCACGAGCGGCGCTGCGGGCTCCATGCCGCCGGAGCCTACCGCGCGGCCGTCAGCGCTCCCCGTGCTGCCGGAGCCTACGGCGCCGGCAGGCTCAGCTCGAGGTGGAGTACCGCCGCCGGTGCTGCGGCCGGCCGGCGCGGCGCGGCTGGCCCGACGTAGCGGCGAGGGGCCCGTGCGACCGGTTGCCCGACCCGCGGCCGCCCTCGTGCCGTGGCCGGTTGCGGGTCCCACGGCCACCACCGGGGCGCCTCGTGCCCGCCGGCGCCGCCACGGCAACAGTCGCCGGATCGACGTGGCCGGCGAGCGGACCGCGCAGCTGAGCGAGCAGCGCATGGTCGGCGCGCACCCGCGTCGCCGTGCTGTGCACGCGTGCCTGCCGCATCAGCCGGTGTACGTCGGTGAGCTGGTCGGGCATCGCGACGGTGACGACGACGCCGGACGCACCGGCTCGGGCGGTACGCCCCGAGCGGTGCAGGTAGGCCTTGTGCTCGGCCGGCGGGTCGACATGCACGACCAGCCCGATGTCATCGACGTGGATGCCGCGGGCCGCGATGTCGGTCGCGACGAGCACCCGTACCCGGCCGGCCCGGAATGCGTCGAGGTTTCGCTCCCGGGCGTTCTGCGCCAGATTGCCGTGCAGGTCGACGGCCGGAATGCCGTCCTTGGTGAGCTGCTGGGCGAGCTTGCGCGCCCCGTGCTTGGTGCGGGTGAAGAGCAGCGACCGCTGCTGCCCGCCGGCGAGCGCCCGCACGGTCGGCGCCTTGTCGGTGTGCTCGACGGTGAGCACGTGGTGGGTCATGGTCACGATCTGCTCGGCCGCTGAGTCGACCTCGTGGGTGCGCGGCTGGTGCAGGTACCGGCGGACGAGGACGTCGACGCCACTGTCGAGCGTCGCGGAGAAGAGCATCCGCTGGCAGCGTTTCGGTGTCAGGTCAAGGATCCGGCGTACAGCGGGCAGGAATCCCAGGTCGGCCATGTGGTCGGCCTCGTCCAGAACGGTGATCTCGACGCCGTCGAGGGCGCACTGGCGCTGGGCGATCAGGTCCTCGAGCCGGCCCGGACAGGCGATCACGATGTCGACGCCGGAGCGCAGCGCGGACGTCTGCCGGGCCTGGGCGACGCCGCCGAGGATGGTGATGGCATGCAGCCCCGCGGTGCGGGCGAGAGGCGTGATGACGGCGGCGACCTGGGTCGCCAATTCGCGGGTCGGCACCAGGATCAGCGCGCGCGGCCGGGCCGGGCGCCGCGAGGACCGCGACGACATCAGCCGGGTCACGACCGGCAGGGCGAAGGCGAGTGTCTTGCCGGAGCCGGTGCGCCCACGCCCGAGCACGTCGGCTCCGGCGAGGGCATCGGGCAATGTGGCGGCCTGGATCGGGAATGGTGTGAGCACGTCGCGAGCGGCGAGCTCGTCGACGAGTTGACGGGGTACGCCGAGGTCGGCGAAGGACGGGACAGAGACGGGCACAGTAGCCTTTCGCAGGACGAGGGATCGGGCAGTGTCGCTGGCCCGCCTCGTCCGTCGGTTAGACCCGCATGCTGTGGTGACGTACGCATCCGGCCCGTTCTGGCCTCCGGCGTACCTGGTCAGTATGCCAGACGCCCACGGGGGTGCGAGACACTACCGGCGTGTTACACCTGCGACTGCTCGTGCCGGCCGAGCTGACCGGCGCCGTGGCGGAACTGCTGGAGGCCGAGCGCGGCGTCGCCAGCGTCGTCGTCGCACCCGGGGTCGGGCGCGGAGACGTCGACGACATGGTCCTTGCCGATGTCGCCCGCGAGGCCGCGAACGGCGTCCTGGGTCGGCTGTGCGATCTCGGCGTACCCGAGCGCGGGTCGATCTCGGTCGAGGATGTCGACACCGTGCTCTCGCGGGCCGCCGACCGCGCCGAGCACGAGGCACCGGGTCACGGCCAGGACGCCGTGGTGTGGGAGCAGGTCGAGGATGCGACCAGCGAGGAGTCCTCGCTGTCGCGGACCTACCCGGCGTTCCTCACCACCGCGACCCTGATCGTGGGTGTCGGCGTGCTCACCGACCAGCCGATCCTCGTCGTCGGCGCGATGGTCGTCGGCCCCGAGTTCGGTCCGCTCGCCGGGCTGTGCGTGGCCATCGTGCAGCGCC
>JBPCOR010000008.1:0-5418 GCA_051000035.1 Mycobacteriales bacterium
GGCCGACACCGGGCAGGTAGCCGGGCACGTCGACCAGCACGACCAGCGGCACGCCGAAGGCGTCGCACATCCGCACGAAACGGGCGGCCTTCTCCGCCGACGCCGAGTCCAGGCAGCCACCCAGGCGTAGCGGGTTGTTGGCGACGACGCCGACGGTCCGGCCGGCCAGCCGGCCGAACGCCGTCACGACATTGGGCGCCCAGCGGCCGTGCAGCTCCGCCGGCTCGGCACCGGGGTCGAGGATCGCTCGCACCAGCGGCTTGACGTCATAGGCACGCTGTGGCTTCTCGGGCAGCAGCACGCCCGGATCGGGTCCGCCGTCGATCCGGTCCCTGTCGAAACAGCTCAGGTCGAAGCGGCCCTGGTCGGCGAGCAGCGAGGTGATGGCGCGGGTCCGCTGCATCGCCTCCTCGTCAGACCCGGTCACCACATGCACGACGCCGCTGCGCCGGCCGTGCGTGTCGGGCCCGCCGAGGCGCTCCATGTCGACGTTCTCGCCGGTGACGGTGCGGACGACCTCGGGTCCGGTGACGAAGACCCGCCCGCCCGGGCCCATCACGACGATGTCGGTCAGCGCCGGGCCGTAGGCAGCGCCACCCGCGGCCGGGCCGAGCACGAGGGAGATCTGCGGCACCCGCCCGGACGCCCGCACCATCGAGGCGAAGACCTGGCCGACGGCATCGAGGGCCTCGACTCCCTCCGCAAGCCGCGCGCCGCCGGAGTGCCACAACCCGATGACCGGGACGCGCTCACGCATGGCGGTGTCGATCGCGTCGACGATGTGCCGGCAACCGACCAGCCCCATCGCGCCGCCCATCTTGGTGGCGTCGGTGGCGAAGGCGAGTACGGCGCTGCCGTGGATCCGGCCGCGGGCCGCGAGCACACCGGAGTCGTCGCGGGGCGCGAGCGGGCGAACCGTCTCGGCGTCGAACAGGCTCTGCAGGCGCAGCAGCGGATCTCGCGGATCGACCGGCGGGCCCGACGCGATGTCCGGCCGCACGGCCGCGTGCGCTCTCACGGGCGCCGGAAGGCGAGTGCCACGTTGTGGCCGCCGAAGCCGAACGCGTTGTTGATCGCCGCCCGCAGGTCCATCCGGCGTGGCTCCAGTCGGACGACGTCGAGTTCGACGGCGTCGTCGGGATCGTCGAGGTTGCGGGTCATCGGGATCAGGCCGTGGCGGATCGACAGCACCGTCGCGATCGCCTCGACCGCGCCGGCCGCCCCGAGTAGGTGGCCGAGCATCGACTTGGGAGCGGTCAGCACGGTGTGGTCGCCGAGGACCGCCCGGATGCCGCGGCTCTCGATCACGTCACCGACCGGCGTCGAGGTGGCGTGCGCGTTGACGTGGCCGATGTCGGCCGGCGACAGGCCGCCCCGCTGCAGGGCGAGTTCCATCGCCCGCATCTGGTCGCGGCCCGCCGGCTCGGGACTGGTGATGTGGTAGGCGTCCGACGTCACGCCGGCGCCGGCCAGCACGCCGTACACGGTGGCGCGTCGCGCCTTCGCGTGGTCGGCGCGTTCCAGGACGACGACACCGGCGCCCTCGCCGAGCACGAAACCGTCGCGGCCCTTGTCGAACGGGCGGGACGCGCCTTCGGGGTCGTCGTTGCGGGTCGACAGGGTCCTGGCTTGCCCGAAGCCGGCCATCGGCAGCGGGTGGATGCACGCCTCCGCCCCGCCGGCCACGACGATGTCCGCCCGGCCGAGCCGGATCAGGTCGAGCGCGAGCGCAATCGCCTCCGCGCCGGATGCGCAGGCACTCACCGGGGTGTGGACGCCGGCCCGCGCCTTCAGGTCCAGCCCGACCGCGGCGGCCGGGCCGTTGGGCAGCAGCATCGGGACCGTCAGCGGTGACACCCGCCCGGGTCCGCGTGCCTCCAGGACGTCGTCCTGGCCGAGCATCGTGAGCGCCCCACCGATGCCGGTCCCGATCCCGACGGCCAGCCGCTCCCGGTCGATGTCGGGCGCCCCGGCGTCGGCCCAGGCCTCCCGGGCTGCGACCACGGCGACCTGCTGACAGCGATCCAGCCGCCGTGCCTCGACCCGGGTCAGCACCTCGGTCGGCTCGACGGCCAGCCGGGCGACGATCCGGGTGCGGAAGTCCTTGGCCCAGTCCTCGGTCAGCGGGCCAACGCCGGATCGACCGGCGAGCAGGCCCTCCCACGTCGACGCGACGTCACCGCCCAGCGGGGTGGTCGCACCGAGCCCGGTGACGTAGACGTCCTGCTCTGTCGCCATGTCCGACCGGCCCCCTTCTGCTGACGTCCTGCCGAGCGGACGGCTAGGACTGAGACTTCTCGATGTAGGCGATCGCGTCGCCCACCGTCTTCAGGTTCGACAACTCATCGTCTGGGATCTTCACGCCGAACTTGTCCTCCGAGGCCAGGGCGACCTCGACCATCGACAGCGAGTCGACGTCGAGGTCGTCGACGAACGACTTCTCCGGGGTGACGTCGTCGGGCTTGACGCCGGCCACCTCTTCGAGGATGTCGGCGAGTCCGGAACGGATCTCCTCGGTCGTCACGATGTCTGTCCTTTCGTTCGGTTCGGCTGCCGGACCGGTTGCCCGGCAGGGGAGGGGAAAGCGGGTGAATCAGGGTGCGGTGACGACCTGCCCGGCGAAGGAAAGGCCGGAGCCGAACCCGAGCAGCAGGACCGGTGAGCCGGACGGGATCTCGCCCCGCTCGACCATCTTCGACATGGCGAGCGGGATGGTCGCCGCGGACGTGTTGCCCGACTCGACGATGTCGCGGGCGACGACGCCGCCGGCGATGCCGAGCTTGGTCGCGATCATGTCGATGATGCGCAGGTTCGCCTGGTGCGGCACGAAGGCGCCCAGCTCCGACGGTGCGACTCCGGCCCGGCGGCAGGCCTCGAGGGCGACGGGCACCATCTTGGTGGTGGCCCAGCGGTAGACGGCCTGACCCTCCTGTCGGAAGACCTGCGTCTGCGGTTCGATGACCACCGTGTCGTGTAGGTCGCCGGCGCTGCCCCAGGTGACCGGGCCGACGGCGGCCCGCTCGCTGGGGCCGACCACGGCCGCACCCGCGCCGTCGCCGAGGATCACGCAGGTGGCGCGGTCGTCGAAGTCGATGAAGCCGGAGAACCGCTCGGAGGCGACGACGAGTGCATGCCTGGCCTGACCGGCGTGGACGGCGGCCGCTGCGGCGTTGAATGCGTACACGAAGCCCGAGCAGCCGGAGTTCACGTCGTATGCCCCGGGGGAGTCGATGCCGAGCCTGGTGGCCAGCTGGGGTGCCGCCGTCGGCACGGACGTGGGCATCGTGCAGGTCGCGGTGATCACCAGGTCGACGTCGTCGGGAGACAGGCCGGCATTGGCGATCGCCTTGCTCGCGGCCGCCTCCGCCATGTCGACCACCGACTCGTCGGGATCGGCGAACCGGCGCTCCCGGACGCCGACCCGGCTGCGCACCCAGTCATCCGTGGTGTCGACGCCGCGCGCGATGAGGTCGCCGTTGGTCACCACCCGGGCCGGCTGGTAGTGCCCCAGCCCGAGGATCCGGGCGGACAGCCACCCCGGTCCGGCCGGCCGCCCCGGCTCGCCCGCCGGGGCGCTCACGCCCGGTCCCCGACCGGCACGGGCATCGGATGCACCCGGGCGAGCGGGTCGCCGGCGTCCACCAGGTCACCGTCCTGCACCAGCCATTCGACCAGGACACCGTCGTACGCCGCCGACACGGGTTGATCGTCGCGGCGGGTATGGACGGCACCGAGCGCCGCACCGGCGATCAGGTGGGCCTGCTCGGCCAGCTCCTTCGGATGCCAGATGCCGCGGGCCGGTGACACCACCATCCGCCACTCCGGGGTGTGGGTCGCCTGCCCGGACGCGCCCGCCCGGGCGAGTAGCTCGCGCGCCGCCGGGAGATCCGCCGGGCTGCGGAGCGCGAGCACGTCGACGCCGGGCAGGGACCGCCTGGCCAGCCCGGCGAGCGCCCCGGCCGGTGGCAGCTCGATGATCGTCGAGACGCCCAGGTCGGCCAGCGTCGACTGGCACAGGTCCCACCGGACCGGTGCTGTCACCTGGCGCACCAGCCGCTTCATGGTGTCGCGCCCGCTCGCGGTAGCCAGGCCGTCGGCATTCGAGAGCATCAGCATGACCGGCTCGGCGACGGTGACCCCGTCGGCGATCGCGGCGAGGGCTGCCTCGGCCGGCGCCATGAACTCGGTGTGGAACGCACCCGCGACCGGCAGGGCCCGGATCCGGGCACCGGCGGGCGGATCCGCCGCGAGCGCCTCGAGCCCGTCGAGCGGGCCGGCCGCGACGATCTGACCGGCGCCGTTGCGGTTGGCGCCGACCAGGCCGCAGTCGGCCAGCCGGGCCAGCACGGTCGCCTCGTCACCGCCGAGCACGACCGACATCCCGGTCGGCGTACGGGCACAGGCAGCCGCCATCTCGCGGCCGCGTACGGCCGCGAAGGCGGTCGCCGCCTCCGGTGAGAGCACGCCGGCGAGGGCTGCGGCGGTCAGCTCGCCGACACTGTGCCCCGCGGTCACCTCGACGTCGTCGAGGGGCAGCTCGCTGGCAGCGATCAGGCCCAACGCGACGATCAGCGGCTGGGTGACGGCGGTGTCCCTGATCTCCTCGGCCGGCGCTGTCATCCCCAGCCGCAGCAGGTCCAGGCCGGCGATCTCACCCAGCCAGCGGGCGCGCGCCGCCGCCCCGGGAAGATCGAGCCACGGGGTGAGCATGCCGGGATTCTGGGCACCCTGACCGGGCGCGACGAGTGCGAGCACTACTAGAGCCTTTCGCGGGTTGGCCGGCGCGGACCATGACGGCGCGCACGAAGTAACGCGACGGCCTTTGTAGGGGTCCTACAAGGTCAGCGTAGTGAGGCTACCGCCGTTGAGTCGGCCGAGCACCAGTGCCACCTGCAGGGCGAAGGCGTCCCGCGGATCGCTGGGAGCCCGGCCGGTGACGTCGGTGATGCGCCGCAACCGGTAGCGCACGGTGTTCGGGTGCACGAAGAGCGCGCGGGCGGTGGCCTCCAGGCTGCGGCCGGCGTCGAGGTAGGCCCCGAGCGTCTCCAGCAGCGGCGGCCCGGCGTCGACCAGCACCGTGTGAACCTCCTGCCGGAGCTGTACCGCCGCATCGGCGTCTCCGGCCAGCGCCCGCTCGGGCAGCAACTCGTCGGCGAGCACCGGCCGCGGCGCGGCGGGCCAGGCAGCGGCGGCTGCCACCCCGGCCATCGCAGCGCGGGCGGAGCGACCGGCGGCGCCGAGGTCGGTGACCATCGGGCCGGCCACGACCGGTCCGGGGCCGAACGCCGTGACCAGCGCCGCGGTGGCCGCCCGCGCATCGCGGACACCGCCGAGCACGGTGACCAGCCGGGGCCCGTGGACCCCGGCGAGCAGCCGGATCCCGGCGGCGTGCGCGGCCCGGGCGGCGTTGTCCAGCAC
>JBPCOR010000052.1:0-9232 GCA_051000035.1 Mycobacteriales bacterium
CGATCGGCTGAGCCCGGAGTCGGTCGCGGCCATCCCGCCGAACGCCCGTCCGCCCATTGCGCCGGCCGACCTGTCGACCGGCATCGTCCACATTGGACTCGGCGCATTTCATCGCGCGCATCAGGCCGTATTCACCCAGGACGCGATCGCCGCGAGCGGCGACACCAGCTGGGGAATCGCCGGGGTCGCGCCGCATTCGCGCGGCACCGTCGACGCGCTGCGCGCCCAGGGCGGTCTCTACACCGTGCTGGAACGCGACGGCGATGCGGCGATCCCGCGCGTGGTTGGCGTGCACACCGCTGCGGTGCATGCGCCGTCCACGCCGCACGACGTGCTGGCCGGCATCGCGGCACCGGCCACGCGGGTGGTGACCCTGACGGTGACCGAGAAGGGCTATCGCGCCGACCAGGCCGGCCGGCTGCTGATGGACGAGCCGACCCGGGCCGACCTCGCCGGGGGTGGGCCGTCGACCGTCCTCGGGCTGCTCGTCGGCGGCCTGGCAGCGCGGATGCGGGCGGACGCCGGCCCGATCGCGATCGCGTGCTGTGACAACCTGTGCGGCAACGGCGGCTTCCTGCGCCGAATCGTCCTGCAGTACGCGCAGCGGAGCACCGGCGGACCCGCGCTGTGCGACTGGATCGGCGGCCACGTCGGCTTCCCGACGTCGGTCGTCGACCGCATCGTGCCCGCGACGACCGACCGCGACGGCGTCGACACCGCCGCCCTGCTGGGCTGCCGGGACGATGCGGTCGTGGTCGCGGAACCCTTCCGCCAGTGGGTGATCACCGAGGATTTCCCGGCCGGTCGGCCGGCGTGGGAGCGGGCCGGTGCAGTCTTCACCGAGGACGTCACGGCGTACGAGGAGTGCAAGCTGCGGTCGCTCAATGCGACCCACTCAATGCTCGCCTACCTGGGCCTGCTCTGTGGGTACACCTACATCGCCGACGCCGTAGGCGATTCCCTGCTGGGCGAGGCGGCGCGGGCGTTCCTGGCGCAGGACGTGACGCCGACGTTGCGAGCGCCGGAGGGCCTGGATCTCGCGGCGTATCAGCGCAACGTCCTGCACCGCTTCGGCAACGCCGCCCTGGGCCACCGCGCCGATCAGGTCGGCTCCGACGGCTCGCAGAAACTGCCGGTCCGGCTGGTGCCGGTGGTCCGGGACCGGCTCGCCGCCGGCGCGGCGCCGCGCTGGTCGGCGCTGCTGATCGCGGCGTGGCTGCGGGTGCTCGTCACCGGTCAGGCGCAGGACGGTACTCCGGTGCGGGTGCATGACCCGATGGCAGCCGAGGTGGCTCGCCGGTGCCCCGCAGCGGTGTCCGGCGACGCCGCGGCGTTGCTCCGGATCGGCGCCATCTTCGGCGATGACCTGGCCGACAACGCCGAGTTGGGGGCGCTGATCGACGATCACCTCGCGAGTCTCGCCCGGCACGGCGTCCGGGCGACGGTGGCGGGACTGCTCGGCGGCTGACCCCGGCCCGCGTCGATCGGCGAAGGACGCGATTGATGCCAACCCGATCGAGAGCCATGCCACGGTGAGACAAATATGTCCCGGTGGCATCGTCCGCGAGCGGCAGAACAGTGGGTGGGACGACCGCGGGGTGGTCGGCGATCGTCCCGCGCGCGCCGGCCGGCCTCAGCGGGGCAGCAACAGCAGCTTGCCGGTCGTCCGGCGGGACTGCAGGTCCGGGTGTGCCCGCGGCGCGTCGGCCAGCGGATACCGCCCACCGACGCGCACGTCCAGCGACCCGGCCGCGATCCAGCCGAATACCTCCTCGGTGCGCGCCGTCAGCTCCGCGCGGCCGGCGATGTAGTGCACGAGGGTCGGCCGGGTGAGGAAGAGCGAGCCGAGCCGGTTCAGCTCCTGCGGGTCGAACGGCGGCACCTGCCCGCTCGCGCCGCCGTAGAGCACCATCATCCCGCGGGGTCGCAGTGACCGAAGGCTCGCGTCGAACGTCGACTTGCCGACACCGTCGTAGACGACCGCGACTCCTACCCCGCCGGTGAGCCGCCGCACCTCGGCGGCGATGTCGACATCGGGCCGGTCGTAGCGGATGACGTCGCGGGCTCCGGCGCCTCGGGAGAGCGCTTCCTTCTCCTCGGTCGACACCGTCGAGACGACGATTCCGCCGCGCAGCCGGATCAGCTGGGTGAGCAGCAGGCCGACGCCGCCGGCGCCTGCGTGCACCAGCGCGACATCGCCGGCCGAGACCGGGAACGTCGAGGTGGCGAGGTAATGCGCCGTCATCCCCTGCAGCATTACCGCCGCCGCGGACTCGTCGCTGACACCGTCGGGCACCGGCACGGCGGCGCCGGCGGCCACCGCGACCTGTTCGGCGTAGGAGCCGGGCGCGCCGGCCCAGGCGACCCGGTCACCGACGGCGATGTCCTGGACCCCGGCGCCGACCGCTGTCACGGTCCCGGCCCCCTCGGCACCCATCCGCAGTGGCAGCTGCGCCGGGTAGGTGCCGTCCCGCTCGTAGGTGTCGCGGAAATTGACCCCGGCCGCGGCGACCTCGACGACGACCTGATCCGCCGCGGGCTCGGGTGCCGGCCGGTCGACGACCCGCATCACCCGCGGTCCGCCGAGTTCGGTGATCTCAACTGCGCGCATCGCGCCTCCATGTCGTGACGTGACGGGCGGGCCGGCCGTCCTGCCGTCCGGCCGCTAGATCCAGGAGCTGAACCACATCCGGTTCTGCCAGGCCTGCTGGTTGATGTCCAGGCCGATGAAAACCGGCCACATGAAGGCGAAGTCGAGGATCACCAGAAACAGGTACGTGCCCACGAGCGCGAGCCCCACGATGCGGCGCCGGTCCCCCGCTCCGGCACGTCCGAGCACGTCGCCGAGCGCGAGGGTCACGCCCATCGCCAGGAACGGCACCAGCGGGATCATGTAGAAGAAAAACATCGTCCGGCCGATGTTTTCCAGCCAGGCCCCCCAGCCGGCGGCGAACGCCATCAGCACGACGCCGGCGCGCCAGTCCCGCCGGGAGAACAGGATCCACAACATCCACAGGATCGCCGGCACGAAGGCCCACCACACGGCGGGCGTGCCGAGCGCGTTGATCTGCCGGACGCAGGAGCTCGCGCCGCATCCGGTGACCGGATGTTTCTTCGTGCCCGGGTAGTAGAAGTCGACCGGGCGACCGTCGACCAGCCAGGCCCACGGCTGCGAGCGGTAGGGGTGGTAGCTGCCGAGGCTCTCGTGGAAGGTCAGCATCTCGGCGTGGAAATGCCACAGCGACCGCAGCGCCCCCGGGACGAAGCCGAAATGCCGGCTCGGATGAGTCGCCGCCCAGTGCCGGTCGTAGCCGTTCTCGCCGAGGAACCAGCCGGTCCAGGTGCCGAGGTAGGCGACGATCGGCATCACACCGAGCGACCACAACGCCGCGGGCAGCGCCCGCACGGCGGTCGTCCGGGTCGGCTTGCGGACCCCCGCGGCCTTGTACGCCGCCCGGTCCCAGCAGACCGACAGGATGGCGAATCCGGCCAGGAAGTAGACGCCGCTCCACTTCACGCCGCAGGAGGCGCCGAGCAGGATGCCACCGGCGAGGCGCCACGGCCTCGGCCCGAGCGGGACCGGCGGGCGACCGGCCCCGTCCCACGGATCGAGCATGATCGCCTCGAGCAGCCGCGCCCGAACGACGTCCCGATCGACCACCAGGCAGGCGAATCCGGCGATCACGAACGTCTGGATGAAGATGTCCAGCAGCGACGTGCGGCTCATCACCACGGACAGGCCGTCGAGGGCGAGGAGCAGCCCGGCGATGCCCCCGAACAGCGTCGAGCCGGTCATCCGGCGCACGACGCGGATCAGGATGATGACCGCGATGGTCCCGGCGACGCCGGTGGGGACCCGCCAGCCGACGGTGTTGTCGCCGAAGAGCTTGATGCCTATGGCGATGCACCACTTGCCCAGCGGGGGGTGGACGACGAAGAGCCGGCCGAGCGACGTCTCGTATCCCTGCCGCAGCATCTGCTGTGCGTTGGGCGGGTAGTAGGCCTCGTCGAAGATCTTCAGGTGCGGGAAGTCGACCGCCCAGAGCCGGGTCAGGCCGGCGATCAGCCCGATGACGAGGGTCGTCACCCAGCCGGTCACGGCGTCGGACGGCAGCTTGCTCGTGAGCCGTTCGGCCGGGGGCGTCGGCGCGGTGGTCGGCGGAGCGGTCTGGTCCGCCTCTGCCGCCCGTAGCGTCGCCGTCACCAGGCGATCGTAGGCGAGGCTGCTGACGGGGCGTACGCCCGCTCACCGGGGCGCCGCGTGCGTCCGCCCATTGGGCGCACCAGCCGCCGGCAACCCGCGGATCGGCGGCGGGACCGCCGTTGTCCGTAGGCTCGCCCGCATGGCGACCGGGACACTGCGCCTCGCCGGGGCGCCGATCGGCGATCCGGACGACGTCAGCCCGCGACTGCGCGAGGCACTCGCGGGCGCCGAGGTCATCGCGGCGGAGGACACCCGGCGGCTACGCCGACTGACCGCATCGCTCGCGGCCGACACGACGGCGCGGGTCGTCTCCTACTTCGCCGGCAACGAGGTGCGGCGCACTCCGGAGCTCGTCGCGCTGTTGCTCGCCGGCACCGACGTGCTGCTGATCACCGACGCCGGCATGCCGAGCGTCTCGGACCCCGGCTACCGGCTGGTCGCGGCCGCGCTCGCCCGCGACGTCCCGGTCACCTGCCTGCCCGGGCCGTCGGCGGTGACCACGGCGCTCGCGGTGTCCGGCCGGCCGGCCGACCGGTTCTGCTTCGAAGGATTCCTGCCGCGCCGCCGCGGCGCCCGGCGTACGGCACTGACAGCGCTGGCCTCCGAAGCACGCACGGTGGTCTTCTTCGAAGCGCCGCACCGGCTCGCAGACAGCCTCGCCGACGCCGCCGAACTCCTCGGCGCCGACCGCGCCGCCGCCGTGTGCCGGGAGCTGACCAAGACCCACGAGGAGGTACGCCGGGGGCCGCTGGGTGAGCTCGCGGCCTGGGCGTCGGCCGGCGTACGCGGCGAGGTGACCGTCGTGCTGGCCGGGGCGCCGGCCCGCCCGGACGTGGATCCGGCCCGGCTGGCCGGGGGTGTCGATCGGCTGGTCGCGGGCGGCGTGTCCCGCCGGGACGCCATCGCTATCGTCGCAGCCGACACCGGTGCGCCGCGCCGGACCGTCTACGCCGCGGCCACCAAGGGGCGGTAGCACAATCGGCGGCGACGCCCGCCGCCCGATCCACGCCGAGCGGACTACAACCAGCCGCTGCGCCGGAAGCCGCGGTAGAGCACCAGGCAGATCGCGACGATCACGCCCATCACGATGGGGTAGCCGTAGCGCCAGTGCAGCTCCGGCATGTTGCGGAAATTCATCCCGTAGATCGCGGCGATCGCGGTCGGCACGGCGGCGATCGCGACCCACGCCGAGATCTTGCGCATGTCCTCGTTCTCGGCCATCGTCAGCCGGGCGATGCAGGCCTGCAGGATCGAGCTCAGCACCTCCTCGAATCCGGTGATCTGTTCGCGTGCCTTCGTCAGGTGGTCCTCGACGTCGAGGAAGTATTCGCGGATATCCTCCGGCACGACGGCCAGCCGCCGCTCGGCGAGCGTATGCAGCGGACCGGCCAGCGGCGCGACCGCGCGGCGCAGCTCCATCACCTCGCGTTTGAGCTGGTAGATGCGCTCCACGTCCTGATGGCGGCGCGGCGTGAAGACCGACGTCTCGACCTCGTCGACGTCGTCCTCGATCTCGGTGACCACCCGGAGGTAGTCATCGACCACCTGGTCGGCGACGGCGTAGAGCACGCTGCTGGGCCCGAGCCGCAGCAGGCCGGGGTCGTCCTGCAGGCGCGACCGCACCGCCCGCAGCGCGCCGTGCTGCCCGTGCCGCACCGTGATGGCGAAATGCGAGCCGACGAAGACCATCACCTCACCGGTCTCCACCACCTCGCTGGTGGCGGTGAGCTCCTCGTGCTCGACGTAGCTCACCGTCTTCAGCGCGACGACCAGTGTGTCGTCGTATCGCTCCAGCTTTGGGCGCTGCCGGGCGTGTACGGCGTCCTCGACGGCGAGCGGGTGCAGGCCGAATTCCTCTGCCACGCCGCTGAATTCGCGCTCGGTCGGCTCGTACATGCCCAGCCACACGAAGCCGTCCAGGTCCCGCGCGATGCGGGCGGCGTCGGCGTAGTCGCCGTCGAAGGCCACTCGTTGTCCGTCGACGTAGACGCCGCAGTCGACGATGCGGCGCGGTGTCGCCGAATCGGAATACGACCCGGCAGCTGCGGGAGCGCCTCGCCGGCGGACGATCTGCTTGGTGATCTGCCGGCGAGTGGTGTGGCCGGGAACGCTCATGATCGCCTCCCCACCCGCGCTGAAACCCCCGCTGCAGGGTACCCGAGCCGGACCTGTCCACGGATCGACGCGAAACGGCCGGCCCGCCGCGCCGATAACCGGGATGTTGCCGAGGTGCCGGTCACTACCCTGGATGGCATGAGCCGGCACATCCTCACCGGCGTGGCCTGGCCCTACGCCAGCGGTCCGCGTCACATCGGGCACGTCGCGGGTTTCGGCGTGCCGTCAGACGTCTTCTCCCGCTACCAGCGGATGGCCGGCAACCAGGTCCTGATGGTGAGCGGCACCGACGAGCACGGCACCCCGATCCTGGTGGCGGCCGACCGGGAGGGCGTCAGCCCGCGCGAGCTCGCGGACCGGTACAGCCAGCAGATCGCGCAGGACCTGCAGGCGCTCGGCCTGTCCTATGACCTGTTCACCCGGACGACGACGCTGAACCACGCGCGCGTCTCGCAGGAGATCTTCACCGGCCTCTACGCCAACGGCTACATCTTCGCCAAGACGACGCCCGGCGCGATCTCGCCGTCGACCGGCCGGACCTTGCCGGACCGATACATCGAGGGCACCTGCCCGATCTGCGGTTACCCCGACGCGCGGGGTGACCAGTGCGACAACTGCGGCAACCAGCTGGACCCGGTCGAGCTGATCAACCCGCGCTCGGCCATCAACGGCGAAATCCCGACATTCGTCGAGTCCGAGCACTACTTCCTCGACCTGCCGGCCTTCGCCGAATCGCTGTCCACCTGGCTGAAATCCCGCCGGGGCTGGCGGACCAACGTGCTGAAGTTCTCCCTCAACCTCCTCGGGGACCTCAAGCCCCGCGCCTACACCCGCGACCTGGACTGGGGCGTGCGGGTGCCGTTGCCGGGTTGGCGGGACCGCGACGACAAGCGGATCTACGTCTGGTTCGACGCCGTCGTCGGCTACCTCTCGGCGTCGATCGAGTGGGCGCAGCGGACCGGCGACCCGGACGCGTGGCGCGCGTGGTGGCAGGACCCCGACGCCCGCGCGTACTACTTCATGGGCAAGGACAACATCATCTTCCACGCCGAGATCTGGCCGGCCCAGCTGATGGGCTACAACGGCGAAGGCGACAAGGGCGGCACGCCAGGGTCGCTCGGCCGGCTGAATCTGCCGGACGAGGTGATTTCCAGTGAGTTCCTTACCATGGAGGCACGTAAATTCTCGGCCTCCCGCGGCGTCGGAATTCTGATTCGCGATTTCCTGTCCCGGTACGACGCCGACGCGTTGCGCTATTACCTGGCCGCGGCCGGGCCGGAGAGTCAGGACACCGACTTCACCTGGTCTGAATTCCTGCGGCGTACCAACTTCGAGCTGGTCGCCGGCTGGGGCAACCTGGTCAACCGGTCGGTGTCCATGGCGGCCAAGAACGTCGGCGCGATTCCCGAGCCGGGGCAGCTCACCGACGCCGACCGCGCGTTGCTCGCGACGACCGGGGCGGCATTCGACGCCGTCGGCTCCCTGATCGCGGCATCGCGGCAGAAGGCCGCCGTCACCGAGGCGATGCGCGTCGTCAGCGAGGCGAACAAGTACCTCTCCGACCAGGCCCCCTGGAAGCTACCCGAATCCGAGCCGGAGCGGATGCGAACGGTGCTGTACGTCGCGCTGCAGGCGGTCGATGACTGCAAGACCATCCTCACGCCGTTCCTGCCGCATTCCGCGCAGCAAGTGCACGAGCAGCTCGGCGGCACGGGTGCATGGTCGACGCAGCCGCAGCTGCGTGAGGTGCAGGAAGCCGGCGGGCCGAATTACACCGTCCTGATGGGTGATTACGACACCGGCGCCCGGTGGGAGTCGACGCCGATCGTCGCCGGTACCCCGCTCGCGGCGCCGACGCCGATCTTCCGCAAGCTGGATCCGTCCATTGTGGACGAAGAGCTTGCGCGGCTCGCCGAACCGCAGTGAGTCGACGCGCGTGAGCCGGCGTCCGGCCGGGCCGCCGCCGCCCCCCGAGCCGTTGCCGCGCCCCGCGGTGGATTCGCACTGTCACCTCGACGCGATGGGCGCGCAGCGCGCTCCGGCGGTGGCGGAGGTCGTCCGGGCCGCCCGGGCGGTCGGCATCACCCGGCTGCTCACGGCCGGCGACACGGTCGAGTCCTCCCGGTGGTGCGCGGCGGCCGCGGCGGGCCATCCCGACGTCTTCGCGACCGTGGCGGTGCACCCCAACGAGATCGGCGGCATCGGCGAGGCCGACTACGCCGAGATCGAACGGCTCGCGCACGAGCCAGACGTCCGCGGGGTCGGCGAGACCGGGCTGGATTATTACCGAGATCGCGCCGACCCGGCCGCGCAGCGAGACGCCTTCCGCCGGCACATCGACATCGCAAAGCGCGTCGGCACGGCGCTGGTCATCCACGACCGGGACGCGCACGAGGACGTGCTGCGGATCCTGGCTGAGGAGGGCGCGCCCGAGCACACCGTCCTGCATTGCTTCTCCGGTGACGCAGCGATGGCCACCCGATGCGTGCGTGCGGGTTATGTGCTGTCCTTCGCCGGCCCGGTGACCTTCGCCAACGCGCCGGCGCTGCGCGACGCGGTTGCGCTGGTGCCGCCGGGTCAGCTGCTGGTCGAGACCGACGCGCCGTTCCTCACGCCGGCGCCCTACCGCGGCCGGCCGAACGCGCCGTACCTCCTACCGCTCACCCTGCGCGCGATTGCCGAGCTGACCGGCCGATCGCTGCCGGAGCTGTGCGATGCGGTGTCGGCGACGTTCGAACGCGTCTTCGCGCTGACCCGCTGACGGTGCGGGGCAGCGCCCGCCGCCCGCCGCGGGGCCCTGACCCGACTGCCAAGTGGAAACGCCCCTGTTTGGGGGGCGTGACCAGTGCGTTTTCGCCCGGTCAGCGGTGGACGCCCCGGACGGAGCGATCCGGTCCGGTCGCGCGGTGAGCG
>JBPCOR010000134.1:0-3928 GCA_051000035.1 Mycobacteriales bacterium
GTGTCAGCACGCGCAGGCCGGACAGTGACCACCCCGCCGCCTGCGGATAGAGCCCGACCGGGTCGCCGTCGTGGGCGAGTGAGCCGGCCGGACGGTGCAGCGAACCAGTCATTCAGATCGTCCCAGCTCGTGCTCGAGTTCCTCCAGCTCCGCCCCGCCGGCCATCATCTGCACCAACTCGTCCCGGCTGACCTCGCCCTTCGCGAAATCCCCGATGCTCCGCCCGCGCTTGAGCAACAGGAACCGGTCGCCGACCGGAAATGCGTGATGCGGATTGTGGGTGATGAAGACCACGCCGACGCCCCGCTCGGCCGCCGCCACGATGTCCTTCAGGACGACGCCGGCCTGCTTCACACCGAGCGCGGAGGTCGGCTCGTCCAGGATGAGCAGCCGCGCGCCGAAATGCACGGCGCGGGCGATCGACACCGATTGCCGTTCCCCGCCGGAGAGCGTCCCGACCGGCTGCTCCGGATCCCGTACGTCGATGCCCATCCGTAACAGCTCGTCGCGGGTGATCCGCTTGACTTCCGCGGTATCGAATCGGCGCAGTGGGCCCCAGCCCTTCGTGGGCTCCGAGCCGAGGAAGAAATTTCGCCATACGGCCATCAGTGGCACCATCGCCAGGTCCTGGAACACCGTGGCGACGCCGTGCCCGCGGGCATCACGTGGGCTGGCGAAGTGCACCGTCTCGCCGTCCATCAGCAGCTCGCCGGAATCCGGCTGATGCACACCGGACAGCACCTTGATGAAGGTGGACTTCCCGGCGCCGTTGTCGCCGAGCACGCACGTCACCTGCCCGGCCCGGACCGTCGTCGACACGTCGGCGAGAGAGATCACGTTGCCGAAGCGCTTGCTGACCTCTCGCACCTCCAGCAGCGGCGCGGCATCGGAGTCGGCCGGCGCAATGTCGGTGCCGGCTGCGCTCATCGTGGGCTCCGGGACGCGTAGTTGCGGACATAGGCATTCGCGAGCACCGCGAGCAGCAGCATGATGCCGAGAAAGAACTTGAACCAGTCGGAGTTGTACTCCAGGTAGCTGATCCCGATCTCCACCATGCCGAAGATCAGGGCACCCAGGCTGGCGCCGACCGCTGACCCGAAGCCGCCGGTCATGAGGGTCCCGCCGATGACCGCCGCGACGATGTAGATCAGCTCGTCACCGATGCCGATGTTGGCCTGTACCGAGGTGAATCTGATCGCCGTCATCACCCCGACCAGGCCGGCGGCGAAGCCGGTGCCCATGAACAGCAGGATCTTCGTCGACGCCGTCCGCACGCCGCTGTTGCGGGCGGCAGCGACGTCGCCGCCGACCGCGAAGATCCAGTTGCCGAATCTGGTCCGCAGCAGGACCCAGGTGGCGGCCACGGTAATCGCTATCCACCACAGGATCGTCACCCGGAAATCCGCGCCGGCAATCCTGATGGTGGAGCCGAAGACCGCGTTGGTCGAGGAATATCCCCGCTCCTGGTCGATGCCGCTGACCTGCACAGCGCCGGCCGTGACGATCTTGGTCAGGCCGAGGTTGATGCCCTGCAGGCCCAGGAACGTCGCCAGGGTGATGATGAAGCTCGGCAGCTTCGTGGTGACGACGAGAATGCCGTTCAGGGCGCCGATCCCGGTGGTGACCACGATCGCCAGCAGCACGGCCAGCCACAGGTTGAGGTTGTACTCCGTGCTGGCGATCGCCACCGTCAGTGCCGACGTTCCGGTCATCGTCCCGGCGGACAGGTCGAATTCGCCGCCGATCATCAGCAGGGAGACGAACACCGCCATGATGCCGAGCGTCGCCGCCGGGTCGAGCCACACCGCCGCACCGCCGGCCGAGCGGAATTGTGAGGACTGGGACGCGAAATAGGCGAATACGACGACCGCGCCGACCACCGCCCCGAGTTCGGGGCGCGTCATCAGCCGGCGCAGGACGCCGCTGTGGGCGACCCGTTCGTCGCTCACGCGGGCCGGCGGGCCGCCGCCGGCGTGCGCAAGCTTCTGGCCGACCACTTACCGGGTGCCCTTCTTGGCCAGCGCCGCGACCTTCGACGCATTGGCCTTGGTGACGAAGCCCGGCCCGGTCAGCACCGGCTTGCCACCGCCGAGGGTGTTGTCGTTGCTGATGTAGAGCTTGAGCAGGGTGATCGGCAGGTAGCCCTGCAGGTACTGCTGCTGATCCACGGCGAAGAGGATCTTGCCGCCCTCGATGTCCTTGGTGACATCGGCGGACAGGTCGAACGTCGCGACCTTCACCTTGCTGGTGCTGCCGAGCGCGCCGACCGCCGTGGTGGCGACGGCCGGGTTGAGGGCGAGGATCCCGTCGACGGAGGAGTCGGCGCTGACCTTCGCCTTGATGGTCGCCGCGGCCTGTTGCAGGTTGTTGATGTCGACCTGCAGATTGGTCACGGTGCCGCCGAACGTCTTCGCCGCACCCTGGCAGCGCTGTTCCAGGCCGACGTTGCCGGCCTCGTGGATGACACACAGGATGTGCTTCGCCCCGGCTGCCTTGAGCTTGGTGCCGGCACCCTCGCCCGCGACCTCCTCGTCCTGCCCGACGTGGGTGATCGCGCCGAACGCCGCGGAGTCAGACCCGCCGGAGTTGATGGTGATGACCGGGATGCCGGCCTTCACCGCGCCGGTGACGGCCGCCTTCAGCGCGCCCGGGTCGGCCATCGAGATGACGAGGCCGTCGACCTTCTGGTTTACCGCCGCGTTGATCAGTTGCGACTGCTTCGCCGGCTGGCCGTCGTTCTCGTAATTGACCTTGATGCCCATATCCGTGCCGGCCTGGTTGGCGCCGTTTTTCACCACGCTCCAGAACGCATCGCCCGCGGCGCCGTGGGTAATGACGTCGAAGGTCAGACCGGTCGACTTGGCGCCGGACGAGGTCTTCGTGGCGTCGGCTTTCTTGTTGGAGTTGCTGGAGCCACACGCCACCGCACCGGCGATGGTGATGGGGACGAGCAGGGCGGTGACCGCCCACCTGCGTGCGGAGCTCATTGTGTTCTCCCTCGGACGGGCCGGATGTTGGCCGGGGCCGGACGGCGGATGCCGTCGGTTGCTGTGCTCATGATGGGCGTGATTCTGGCGGGTGCACCAGCGACGCGGCCGTGTCGACGGCATTCGCGACGTCGTCACCGGGAGGGTAGAGCAGCGATCGGCCGACAATCAGGCCTCGTACTCCGGGGGCGGCCAGCGCCTTCTCCCACGACGCGAAGGCCTGGTCCTGATCACCGGCGGGGTCTCCACCAAGCAGCAGCGTCGGCAGCGTGGTCGCCGCCATCACCTCGTCCATCTCGGACAGGACCGGAAGCTTGAGCCAGCTGTGCGAGCTCGAGGCTCCGAGCCCCTGGGCGATGTTGATCGAGCGGATGACGGCCTCGGGGCGCAGGTCGTTGACCACCCGGCCGTCGCGGCGAGTCGCCATGAAGGGCTCGACCATGGCGATCAGGCCATGCGCGACGAGGTCATCGATCGCGCTCGCGCAGGCCGTCAGGGTCGCCAGGCTGCCGCGGTCGGCGAGGTCGATGCGGCACAGCATCTTGCCGGCGTCAAATCCCGCGTCCGCGATGCTGCCCGCGTCGTACGCCGTGAACCGGTCGTCCAGTTCGAACGCCGCACCGGTCAGCCCGCCGCGGTTCATCGACCCGACGACGACCTTGTCCTCGAGCGCGCCCATCAGCAGCAGGTCGTCGAGGACGTCCGGCGTACCGAGCACGCCGTCGACGCCGGGCCGGGACAGCGCGATCACGAGCCGGCGCAGCAGCTCCACCCGGCTGCCCATGGCCATCGGCGCCGCGCCGACGGCCAGGGCGCCGCGGGCCGGGTGGTCGGCGGCCACGATCAGCAATCCGCCGCCGGTGCCCGGCAGGTCGCGGGCACGTCGCTGCGCCGCGGCCGCGCCGATCGCGTCGGGCGCGCCGGCCCTGATGGCCCGTACC
>JBPCOR010000162.1:0-8342 GCA_051000035.1 Mycobacteriales bacterium
CTGCTCGCTGCGTGGCGGAGCGCCTCGCTGCGGACCGCGCTTCGCGGCGTCACCGCGGGTACGCCGATGCGTGCCGTGTTGGCCGCCGCCGGCGGCGTCGAACGGGTCGGCGTGGCGGCCTTGGCGGGCGGACCCGCCGGCGCCGATGCCGCGCCACCCCCTACGTTCGACACCGACACCGACGCCGACCTGCGGGCGGCGCGGGCGTGGGCAGACCGGGCCGGCCGCGAACCAGACCGGGCCGACCGCGAGCCTGACCACCCCGAACCGGACGCCGACCCCGAGCCCGACCGACACCCGGAGGGACCGCATGACGACACTTGAGGACTGGACCGCGCACGTGGCCCGCGAGCTGGCCATCGACGACGCCGTGGATCTGTCCACCGCTACCCGTACCGTGCTCGACGTCGCGCGCGATGTCGCGCATGGAGTGGACCGCCCCGCGGCGCCGATGACGGCGTACCTGCTCGGGATCGCCGCCGCGCGCGGTGGCGACATCCCGGCGAGCACGGCCGAGCTGGCGGCGCGCGTCAGCGAGCTGGTGAAGCAATGGCCGGCCCCGTCAGGGAGCTGAGCGGCCGGCCACTGCCAGCGGTGCGACCGGATCGGGTCAGGCGGCCATTGCCGGTTGCTGGTCGGACTCGTCAGCGGCCATCGGGTTGGCCTTCTTGTTCGACATGAGCAACGAGAGCAGCAGACCGAGCGCTCCGAAGATCACCGCGACCCCGAATGCCGTGGAGATGCTGTTGGCCAGCAGTGCCTGTGGCGGCAGGTGTTTCGCGCCGTTGTTCTTAAGCGCCGTGGAGAACACCGTCACGAGCACCGACAGGCCCAGCGCACCTCCGACCTGCTGCATGACATTCAGCAGGGCCGACGCCGCACCGGAGTCGCGTGGCTCGACGCCGGCGACCGCGAGCATCGTCAGGGGCACGAAGAGGAAGCCCATCCCGAAGCCGAAGATCAGCATCGGGAACAGCAGCCCGCGGACGTAGCCGCTGCCCGCCGACAGCTGCGAGAGCCAGCCAAGACCACCGGTCGCGAGCGCCGCCCCGGTGACCATGAACGGCTTGGATCCCAGCCGGAGCATGAACCGGGAGCTGAGCTGCGCCGACACGCCGATCACCCCGGCGATCGGAAGGAATGCGACGCCGGCCTTGATCGGGCTGTACTGCAGCACGTTCTGCACGAACTGGGTGAGGAAGAAGAACATCCCCATCATGCCGCCGGCGAAGACGAGCATGACGGCGTATCCGGCGGAGCGATTGCGATTGCGGAATAGCCGCATCGGGACGATCGGCTGGATGTGCCGGCGTTCGATGATCGCGAAGATGCCCAGCAGCACGACCGCGGCGGCGAAGGAGCCGACCGTCCACACGTTGCCCCAGCTCTTCTCCGAAGCATGGATCACGCCGTAGACCAGCGCCGTCATCCCGAGCGTCGAGGTGATCGCGCCGCCGATGTCGAACCGGCCGGGCTGGCGCTCGGACTCGTGCAGGTACAGCGGCACGAGCGCAACGATGAGCAGGCCGATCGGGGCGTTGACGAAGAGCACCCAGCGCCAGGACAGCCACGACGTCAGCATGCCGCCGAGCAGCAGTCCGACGGCGGCGCCGGCCCCGGATACCGCGGCGAAGACGCCGAAGGCGCGGTTGCGCTCGGCGCCCTCGGTGAAGTTGGTCGCGATCAGCGCGAGTGCGGTGGGCGACGCGATCGCCCCACCGATGCCCTGCACGGCCCGGGCGGCGAGCAACCACCCCGGGGGGGTGGCGAACCCACCGACGAGGGACGCCAGCAAGAACAGCAGGATGCCGGCCATGAATACGCGGCGGCGACCGAGAATGTCACCGGCGCGTCCGCCCAGCAGGAGCAGCCCGCCGAAGGTCAACGTGTATGCGTTGATCACCCACGAGAGCCCCGCATCGGAGAAGTGCAGCGCCGTATGAATCTTCGGCAGGGCGATGTTGACGATCGTGGCGTCGAGAACGATCATCAGCTGCGCGCCCACTATTACCGCTAGCGCGCGGCCGGGGTGTCGGCCGATCGCCGACGTCGGGCCATCGGACTGGGTGGTGGCGGTGAGGTCCGCCGCTGCGGGCATCTGGTGGTCCAATCGGGGTTAGAGTACGGTCGCGTTCACTAGCGACTTGACGATACGACAGTCTAGATTAGATACGCAAGCGTTCACTAATGAGTTTCCATGAACATCTCGTAACACGATCGGAGGCGACGCATGGGGCAGCCGCTGCCGTCCCCGCTCGCGACCCCGATGCGGCGACGCGGCGAGGCGCTGGAGCATGCCATCTTCGCCGCCGTCATCGACCAGCTCGCCGCCGTGGGATACGGCGCATTCACCATGGAGGGCGTCGCCGCCGCCGCGGGGACCGGCAAGGCCGCGCTCTACCGCCGCTGGGCCAACAAGGATGAGCTGATCGTCGCGGTCCTCGACGCCAACCTGCAGAGTTTCGCGGACATCCCCGACGCGGGCTCGGTGCGCGGCGACCTGCTCTCGCTGCTGCGACGACTGGCGGCGCTGCTGAACAGCTCCACGGGCTGCGCGCTGCGCAGCCTGTTCAGCGACGGGTCCGATGCGGAGCGGGTGGCCATGATCAAGGAGCGCGCGATCGCGCCGCGTCAGGAGCTGATGATGGCGATGCTGCAGCGCGGGGTCGAGCGCGGCGAGGTCCGTCCGGCGGCAGTGACCCGCCGCGTCGCCGAGGTCGGGCCCGCTCTGCTCGTCCAGCGGCACCTCACCGGTGGTCGGGTCACCGATGCCGAGGTGCAGGCCGTGGTCGACGAGATCGTGATGCCACTGATCCGGGCCTGATACGCCGTTCCCGGGTCCTCGGTATCAGGCGACCGGACGCCGGCGACCGGCGTGGGCCTATCGTGGTCCCGTGGCCGCTGTTCTGCTTGCCGAGGACGATCGAGACATCGCCGATCCGCTGGCCCGTGCGCTGCAGCGCGAGGGCTATGACGTGATGGTGCGCCGCGACGGCCCGGCGGCGCTGGACGCGGCCCTGTCCGGCGTGGCCGGCATCATGCTGCTCGACCTGGGGCTGCCCGGCATGGGCGGCCTCGAGGTCTGCCGCCGGCTGCGCAGCGCGCGGTCGACCATGCCGGTGCTGATGCTCACCGCCCGCGCCGACGAGGTCGACTACGTCGTCGGTCTGGACGCCGGCGCCGATGACTACGTCGGCAAGCCGTTCCGCCTGGCGGAGCTGCTCGCGCGGGTCCGCGCGCTGCTGCGCCGGCGCTCGGTCGACGTGCTCGAGGCCAGCGGCGTACGCCTGGAGATCGCATCCCGGCGGGTGTGGCAGGACGGCGTGGAAGTCAGCCTGGCCAACAAGGAGTTCGAGCTGCTACGTGCATTGCTCGAGCGCGCCGGTGAGGTCGTCACGCGCGAGGACATCATGCGGGACGTCTGGGACGACACGGATGGCGCCGCGAGCAAGACGCTCGACATGCACGTCTCGTGGCTGCGCCGGAAACTTGGTGACGACCCGCAACGCTCGCACCTGCTGGCAACCGTGCGCGGCGTCGGGTTCCGCTTCGAGCGGGGCTAGCGCGGGGTGCGGCGCCGCATCCTGATTTCCATTCTCGGGGTCGCTCTCGTCGCCATTCTGGTGCTCGGGTTGCCGCTGCTCGTCGTCAGTGCCCGGCTGATCGGCAGTGCCGCGCGCGACGATCTGCTCCGGGAGGCGCAGAGCGTCCAGCGTTACGTCGACCGCCACCCGTCGTTCGGCCCGGCTGATCGCGGCGCCGTTGCCCGGCTGGTCGCGGACGGCCGGCTGGTCACCGTCTCGCTGCCGAAGGAGGCAGCCGTCTCTGCCGGGGAGCCTCCGCACGGGTCGGCGCTGATCCAGCGCACGCAGCTGCAGCGCGGCGGCATCGTGAAGGTCGCCGAACCGAAGGCCACTATTCGCGACGAGCAACTGCGGGCGGGGCTGATCATCGCCACGCTCGCGCTCCTGTCGGCGCTCGCGGCCACGCTGGTCGCCCGCCTGACCGCGCGGCGGCTGTCCGGTCCGCTGCTGCAGGTCGCCGACCGGGCCGCTGCGCTCGGCGCCGGGGACTTCCGCACGTCGTCCGGTCGCTACGACGTACCCGAGCTGGATCGCATCTGCGACGTGCTCGATCACAGCGCCGAGGAGATCGCGGCCCTTGTCAACCGGGAGCGGGACCTTGCCAGCGACGTGTCCCATCAGCTGCGTACCCGGCTGACGAGTCTGCAGATCCGGCTGGAGGAGATCGCGCTGTCGAGCGATCCGGCCGTCCGGACCGAGGCAGCTGCCGCGATCGAGCAGACCGAGCGGCTGGCCGGCGTGATCGACGAGCTGCTCTCGCAGGCCCGCAACGCCCGCGCCGCGGGTGCCGGGCGACTGGACGTCGGGCAGGAGGTCGCCGCCATCGTCAGCGAGAACCGGCCGGCCGTCGCCGGAGCCGGCCGGCGGATCAACGTCTGTGTCGACGGCGGCCTGGTCGCCATCGCGACCCCCGGCCGGCTGCACCAGGCGATCGGCACCCTGGTCGAGAACGCCCTGGAGCACGGCGGCGGCGCCATCCGCATCGCGGCCCGCGCATCGGGCCGCAACGTTGTCTTCGAGGTCACCGACGAGGGTCTGGGCGTGGCGCCTGACCTGGTGCCGACCCTGTTCGAGCGGGGGGTGAGCAGTAGCGGGAGCACCGGCGTCGGGCTGGCCTTGGCACGGGCGCTGGTCGAGGCCGACGGCGGCCGGTTGGAGCTGCGGCAGCCGTGCCCGCCAGTCTTTGCCGTCTTCCTGCCCCGAGCCGAGCCCCGCAACGCCGGCTGAGCACAACGGGGCGTCGGCGCAGCGGAGGGTTCTAGCGGACCTCGGCCGGCGTGCGGTCTGCGTCCGTGTCGGCGGGGAAGACCCAGCGCTTGTAGGACCAGAACCGGAAGACGGTCCCGAGGCCGATGCCGATCAGGTTGACGACGTTGAGGCCGAGATGTCCGTCGATACCCATGACGTGGTGCCCGAGCGCGAGTACGCCGGTGCTCAAGCCCAGCGCGATCAGGTTGAGGACGAAGAAGAGCACGTACTCGCGGCGCAACCCGGTGCGCGCCCGGTGCGAGAACGACCAATGCCGGTTCATGAAGTACGACAGCGTGGTCGCGACCGTGGTCGAGATCACCTTGGAGGTGAGCACACCGACGTTTTCGCCGAAATGCAGCCCGTTGAAGATGCCGATGTCGACGCCGAGGTTGATGAGGCCGACCACGCCGAACGCCGACAGTTCCTTGATGAGAATATGCAGCGGCATGCCGAGGCGCTCGGCGATCTGCTGGGCTCGGCGCACCGGCTCATCGTAGTCGAGCCGGTTGTGGCCACGCGGTGCATGTCATCATGGCCGCGACGCGATCGGACGGCCGTTCGGGCCGCACCGGGGAGGGTGGCGAGCGTGCCCAGTTTCGAGCTTGACGAGGAGCAGGAGGCGTTCCGGCATACCGTCGAGGACTTCGCCCGTGAGGTCGTGGCGCCGAAGGCGGCCGCGTACGACGAGAGCGAGCAGTTCCCCTACGACGTGGTCGCGCAGATGGGTGAGCTGGGGCTCTTCGGGCTGCCGTTCCCCGAGGAGTACGGCGGCATGGGTGGCGACTACTTCACGCTGTGCCTGGCCCTGGAGGAGCTGGCTCGTGCCGATTCATCCGTCGCGATCACGCTGGAAGCCGGCATCTCACTCGGCGCCATGCCGGTCTACCGCTTCGGCACCGAGGCACAGAGGCAGGAGTGGCTGCCCCAGCTGACCAGCGGCCGCGCGCTCGGGGCCTTCGGTCTCACCGAGCCCGGCGGCGGCTCGGATGCCGGCGCGACCCGGACCACCGCCCGGCTCGACGGGACCGTCTCCGAGGGCGCCGGGTCCGACGGTGAGTGGGTCATCAACGGCACGAAGTCCTTCATCACCAACGCCGGCACCGACATCACCCGGCTGGTCACCGCCACCGCCGTCACCGGCAAGCGGGACGACGGCAGGAAGGAGATCTCCGCGATCCTGGTGCCGGTGCCGCGGGCAGGTTTCTCGGCGTCGAGGAAGTACTCCAAGGTCGGCTGGCACGCCTCGGACACCCGCGAGCTCGCGTTCGATGACTGCCGAGTGCCGGCGGCGAACCTCCTCGGTGCTCGTGGCCGCGGTTTCGCGAACTTCCTGGCCATCCTGGACGAGGGTCGCATCGCCATCTCGGCACTCGCCGTCGGGCTCGCCCAGGCCTGCGTCGACGAGTCGGTGCGCTACGCATCGCAGCGGTCGGCGTTCGGGCACAACATCGGGCACTACCAGGCGATCCAGTTCCACATCGCGGACATGCAGACCCGCGCCCACCTCGCCAGGCTCGCCTACTACGACGCCGCGGCGCGGATGCTCGCGGGCAAGCCGTTCACCCAGCAGGCCGCGATCGCGAAGCTCTACTCATCGACCATCGCCGTCGACAATGCGCGCAGCGCGACCCAGGTCTTCGGCGGCTACGGCTTCATGAACGAGTATCCGGTCGCCCGGCACTGGCGGGACTGCAAGATCCTGGAGATCGGCGAGGGTACGTCGGAGGTGCAGCGGATGGTCATCGCCAAGGAGCTCGGCGTCGGGTGACCGACGCGCATGGGAGTGGCGTCGGGTGACGGACGCGCATGGGAGTTGCGTCGGGGTGACGGACGCGCATAGGAGTGGCGTCGGGGTGACCGACGCGCATAGGAGTGGCGTCGGGTGACCGACGGCGCGGTGGGGCCGCACAGTGCGGACGGGTCAGACGGTGCCGGCCTGCGCCGCGGCCGTATCCAGCGCGACCACGCCGATCAGCCGGAAGTCGTTGCTCGCCGGCGCGGTGATCGACAGCGCGTCGCCGGCCTTGACCCGCACGGCGAGGTCGGAGTGCACGTCGACCCCGAACGTCTGGGTTCCGGTGACCGGGACGAGCCCGAGGCCGTAGGGGTAGTCGGCGCCGTTCGCCGAGCCGTTGAGTAGATCCTTACCGTTGTGGTCGCGGCAGCGCCCAAGCGGGGTGTTCGGATCGGCGATCCTGTTTCCACCGGGGCCGGCAAGCAACGTGTCGGGGACGCAGCCGTCGCCCTCCCACCCGACGACCGAGACGCGGGGTCCAGCGCCGGCGAGGCCGGCCTCGGCCGCCGGCAGCACGGTGATCGGGTTCGCGCCGCGCGCCGCGCCGGTGACCAGACCGTCGTACACGGCGAGGTGCCGCTGGTCGGTGACCGCGGGGTCGGTGACGGCGGCGACGAGGCTCCAGCCGGCGTACTGCCGCGGATCGAGCTGCCCGGCGTGCGGCGGATTGGCGACGCCGCCGACCTGCCACCGCCCGGGACCGCCTGCCCGCACGAGGGTCGTGACGTCGGCGAATCCCTGGTAGAACGCGCCGTCGGGCGTGTGGTCGACGTACGCCGCGGAGATGTCGGATCTCATCCCGCCCGGGCCGGTCAGGATCGCGTTGGACTCCGTCGAGGCGTCGAGCGGCGTCTGGCCGGACCAGTACAACCCGGCGAAGAGCACCGAGCCGCCCGCCGGCAGGGTCAGGGTCGCCGAGGATGACGGCAGCGCGACGAGCCGCCATTGGTTGTTGGATCCTCGCAGCACCCGCTGCTGGACCGACAGGCAGGCGACGCTCGTCCGGCAGGTCATGAGTGTGTTACCGGCGGCGACGATGCGCCCGCTGGCGTCACCGGACCACTCGGGGACGGCGCCGACAGCCACCGTGATCGTGACCGAACTCTGGACCGGGGCCTCGCCCGGCGCAGTCGCCGTCGCCGTGATGCTACCCGAACCCGATGTGACCGCCAGCACGGCGATGTCGATCGTCGCGGTCCGGCCCGGGTCGATCACCCCGGTGGTGCAGGTGACCGAGGCGGGGGCCGAGGAGCAGCCGCCGGCCTGCGCCGGTGCCGCCGATCCCGTCACCACGCCCAGGGACGCCTGTAGCTGTCGCGGCAGGGTCACCGTGACGGTGACCGGTCCGACCGGCGACGTCCGCCCGTTCGTGAGCTGGACATGTACGACGCTGAATCGCCCGACGATCTGGGCGGCCAGCGTGATCTGCGGGGGATCCAGCTGTGGCGGGGCCGGCGTCGTCGGCGGCGGCGGAGTTGGAGTCGTCGGCGGCGGAGGCGGTGGCGGCACGGTTGCGGTGCCGGTGGGTGTGGTGGTGCCGGTGGGTGTGGTGGTGCCGGTCGGGGTGGTGGTGCCGGTCGGGGTGATCGGCGGCGGAGGCGGTGGCGGCACGGTTGTGGTGCCGGTGGGTGTGGTTGTGCCGGTGGGTGTGGTGGTGCCGGTGGGTGTGGTGGTGCCGGTGGGCGTGGTGGTGCCGGTCGGGGTGATCGCTG
>JBPCOR010000222.1:0-6757 GCA_051000035.1 Mycobacteriales bacterium
ACCTGAGCCTGCACAACTACAGCCAGCTCAACGTCGCGATCAGCCTGGGCCGGACGCTGATCAACTCCGGCATCTTCCCCGGCGGTGTCCTTCTGGGCACGGTGATATTCGGGGTGCTGGCCGGATACGCGCTGGCCCAGCTGCACTTTCGCGGCCGCGGTCTGCTGTTCGCCAGAATGGTGCTGCTGCAGGTGATCCCGTTCCAGCTGCTCATCATCCCGCTGTACGTCCTGATCGTGCGCAACTACGGGCTGGGCGACTCCTATCTCGGGATGATCGCTCCGTTCGCGATCAACTCCACCGCGGTCTTCGTCTTCCGTCAGTACTTCCTGCAGCTGCCGGCCGATCTGTTCAACGCCGCGCGCATCGACGGCGCGAACGAATTGCGGATCCTCACCACGATCGCGCTGCCGCTGGTCAGGCCCGCACTGTTGACGGCAATGTTGATGACCTTCATCGGCCCGTGGAACGAATTCCTGTGGCCGTTCCTGGTGACCAAGCAACACGACAAGCAGCCGCTCGCGGTCGCCCTCGCCAACTTCATCAGCACCACTGCCGCGGCCGCGACGAATCCCTTCGGCGCAATCCTGGCGGGCGCATGCGTGCTCGCCGCGCCGGCGGTCGGGCTGTTCGTCATCTTCCAGCGGCATTTCGTATCCAGCAATCTCGGCTCCGGCGTGAAGGGCTGACCGTTGACCTGCTCCACGACGGCCGTGCCGTACCAGCTGACCCGCCTGCGGGTGCTCATGCGCGCAGATCCCGATACCGAGGTCGAGTTCGAAGGCGTGCTCAATCCCGCCAGCGGCCGCACGCCCGACGGTCGGCTATGGCTGCTGCCCCGGCTGGTCGCCGCCGGCAACATCTCCCGGGTGGGGTTGGCCGAGGTCCTGCTCCGAGACGGCCAACCGGCCGGAGTACGCCGGGCCGGCGTCGTGCTCGCACCCGATGCGGGGTGGGAGCGGTCTCATGAGCACGCCGGGGTCGAGGACCCTCGTACGACGTGGATCCCAACTCTCGGCGTGCATGTGATGAGCTACGCCGCATTCGGTCCGCTCGGGCCGCGTCCGGCACTGGCGGTGTCGCAGGACCTGCTCCGGTGGCGCCGGCTGGGCCCGGTGCATTTCGACTACCAGCCGGATCTGGACACCGACCTGAATCTGTTCCCCAACAAGGACGTGGTCCTCTTCCCCGAGCCGGTCCCAGGTCCGGACGGGCGCCCGGCCTACGCCATGCTGCACCGCCCGATGTGGGACCTGGGATCGATTCTCGGTACCAGTGACGTCTTCCTGCCCGCCGGGCTCGACGACCCCCGGCCGGGGATCTGGATCTCCTACGCGCCCGTCGATGAGGTCACCCGCGACGTCGCCGCCCTGACCCACGTGCGGTGGCACCGGCTGGTCGCGTTGCCCGAGTACGACTACGAGGCCCTCAAGATCGGCGCGGGACCGCCACCGTTGCGGGTCGAGGAGGGCTGGCTCGTCATTCACCACGGTGTGTCCGGGCGGCTCAGCGACGGCTGGGCCCCGCAGCGACACGTGTGCTACTCGGCCGGCGCGATGCTGCTCGACGCCGCCGACCCGGGCATCGTGCTCGCCCGTACGCCGACGGCGCTGCTGACCCCGCTGGTGTCCGATGAACGCGACGGCACCGTCCCCAACGTGGTGTTCCCGACCGCGATCGAGGAGGTCGACGGGCAGCTGTTCGTCTTCTACGGCATGGCCGATTCCAGCATCGGAGTCGCCCGCCTGGATCGAATCCGGTGACCATGCACCCCCGGTGTGATGGGTGCACCCATTGCCTACCAACCACGGAGACACGATGAATACCCGCCGCCGTATGACCGCGCTCACCGCAGGCCTGTTGGCCGTCGCGAGCGTCGTCGCCGTCCCCGCCTCATCCATCGCCGCGCCGGCGCCGGCCGCCATCGCGCACCCCGCGCTGACGAACCTGGCCCACCTGGACTTCCTCACCGCGACCGTTGCCCCACCGACGCAAGCCCGGCACAGCACCTACCGGCTCACCCGTGACCCCTCGGTCGGGGTGCTGTGGGTCTACGCCAACCACCTGCCCGACGGCAGCTATCAACGCACCGGCGGCGGCACCTACGATCCCACCCACAACAGCTACGGGCAGGGCTCCTACGACGCCGACGACATCGCCAGGGCCGCCGTCGTCTATCTGCGCCACTGGAAGCAGCGGGCCGATCCGCACAGCCGGGCCGAGGCGTACCAGTTGCTGCGCGGGCTGACCTACCTGCAGACCGCAGCCGGGCCGCACGCGGGCAATGTGGTGCTGTGGATGCAACCCGACGGAACCCTCAACCCCAGCCCCACGCCGCCGGACAGCCCGGACCCCGCCGACGCCGGCGCGTCCTACTGGCTGGCCCGTACCATCTGGGCGCTCGGCGAGGGCTACGCCGCCTTCCGCGACAGCGACCCCGCGTTCGCCGGCTTCCTCAAGCAGCGACTCGACCTGGCCATCGGTGCCCTGCACCGGGAAGTCCTGATCCGATACGGGCGCTATCAGAATGTCGACGGCCTCCGCACGCCGTCCTGGCTGATCACCGACGGCGCGGACGCGAGCTCCGAGGCGGTCCTCGGCCTCGCCGCGTACACGCGCTCCGGCGGCACCCCGGCCGCCCGCACGGCACTCGGGCAACTCGCCGACGGGATCGCCGCGATGGGCGGCGGCAGCCCTCGCAGATGGCCCTACGGCGCGATCATGCCGTCGGCGACATCGCGCTCGATGTGGCACGCCTGGGGGGCTCAGATGCCGACCGCGCTGGTGGCCGCGGCCACCGCGCTCGGTGAACCGCGGCTGCTGCGACCCGCCGTCGCCGATGCGGCCGTCTTCACGCCACGCCTGCTCACCGCGACCGGGCCGGACAACGGCTGGTTGCCGGCGCCGGTGGACGGCTCGCAGATCGCCTACGGCGCCGACGCCCGGGTGCAGGCCCTGCTGTCGGTGTCGCAGGCGGTGCGCTCGACCGGCCTGCGGCAGCTCGCCGGCATCGCGGCGGGCTGGTTCTTCGGCCAGAACCCGGCCGGGTCGGCGACCTACGACCCGCGGACCGGGGTGACCGATGACGGGGTCGGCGCCGACGGCACCCTCAACCTCAACTCCGGCGCCGAATCCACCATCCACGGCCTGCTCACCATGGAGGCCCTCGACGCGCATCCCGAGCTGGCCGCGATCGCGCAGGCGAGCTCCCGGGTGCTGTACCGCGACGGGATGCGCACCATCGAGGCCGAGGCCGCGCAGCTGACCGGACCGGCGGCGGTCGTGGCGGTCGACCCGGCCTGGACCGGGGAGTCACAGTGGAGCGGCGGTGCCTACGTCGGACTCGGCGCCGGCAGCACACTGTCCTGGACCCTTCCCGCGGGGGTCCAGCCGCAGCTGCTGCAGGCGGTCGTCAACCGCGTTCCCGGCGCGGCCGGGGCGAGCATCTTCACCGCCGGCGCCACCCGGCTCGGCGGTGTCCGGTATGGCGGTGGCGGCGCACAGGGCGTCTCGCCGGCCCCGGGTGCGCTGCTTCCCGTCACCGTGCCGACGGCGCTACCGGCGCGGACCACCCGGCTCAGCGCCGTGACCCGCGGCGGCAGCGGCCAGGTCGACGCCATCCAGGTCACCCCGCTGCTGTCCACCCTCGTCACCGCCGGCGCGGGCCACGGTGTCGCGCTGCTCGACAGCGCGGCCGGCAGCACCCGCAGCCGCACCATCACGATGCCCGGCGCCGGTCCGACGGTCGCCAGCAGCTATGACACCCGCGGTCGCCTCTGGCGGGTGGCGGTCGGCGCCGGCTCGATCAGCGTCGTGGTGCCGGCCGGCGGGTTCGCTGTCGTGCTGCGCTGACACCCACCGCACGACTCGGGTGGCCGGCTTCTGGTGGCGTCGGTCGGCTCAGCGGCAGATCGGGCGGCTCACGCTGCCGGTCGGTGCGCCTGCCGTCGGCCGGCGTCCCGATCGAACGGCGCCCGTGGGCGGCCGCGGTGCGGGCCGATGACCGAACCGTCGGGCAGCAGCTCACCGGTGTCGTCGAACAGCACGACGCCGTTGCACAGCAGGCTCCAGCCCTGTTCGGGGTGGCTCACCACGACGTGAGCCGCCTCGTGGTCGGCGGCGTGCGCGGGCGGGCAGGCGGGCTGGTGCTGGCACATCCGGAGCTCCTGTAATTGCCTATGTCTTGACATGTATTGTCCGCCGTTCGGGCCAGCGCCGCACGAGGTTTCCCCCGCTGGGTGTGCGACACCGAACTGCGCCCCGCGCGAGCGGGCCGTGGCCGGGCCGGAGGTGTGTTCGTAGGGTCCTTCGCCTACGTGGAGCGGCGGAACCGCGCCCGCCACCGCAGCACGTCAGGTGTCTCGTGCGGACCCCGGACGTCGAGCGCTTGCAGCCCGTCCTGCGCGAAGGAACCGAGCTCGCCCTGGGACACGCCCCACGGTGGGCCCTCGCCCGGTTCGGCGTCGAGGCGGGCAAACGCGATGACGAGCAACGTGCCACCCGGTGCCACGAGTTCGCGCACGTGCGCAATTGCCGTCCACCGGACCGACACCGGCATCGCCTGCACGGTCATGCTCTCCACCACCAGGTCGAACCCTCGGTGCCACGCTGCGGGTGTGTCGAGCAGGTCGGCGACGCGGTAGTCGACTGTGGACGCCGGGAACCGCTCGCCGGCGGCGCGGACCGCTCCGGGGGAGACGTCGAAAGCGGTCGTGGCGAACCCCAGGCCCGAGAGCAGTTCGGCGTCCTCGCCCAGACCGCAGCCCACGACCAGGGCTCGCCGACCGCGTGGGTCCAGGTCCAGCTCGGCCAGCCAGGCGATCAGCACCGGGTGCGGGGCGCCCCGGTCCCACGGTACGACGGCGGCGCCCGCGGCGGCCTCGACGTAGAGCTGGTCGAACCAGGCCGTCGGACCGCCGTTCGCGGCCAGGTCGCGGGCGTGCTGGTCGGGATCGGTCACCATTCCTACTCGCCGGCCCGGTGGTCGGGCCGTTTCGTTCGGCGGCAGCCCCACGGCATCCGCGCGTGACTGCGAGCCCCGGCGCGGCGCGCAGGCGGCAACTCGTTCCCGGGCTGGTTCGTCAAGTCACTGGACACGGTCTCGGCGGCGCTCGCGGAGATACATGGTCGGATTATGACGACCTGGATGAGACTCCGTCACCAGCACACCACCCGGTGGAGCCCGCAGGGGGTGGCGCCGAATGTTCACGCCGCGGCCATTGCGGTGCGACGCAGCGCAGCGACGCGGGTGTGCCGAAGCCAGCAGATTAGGTTAGGATGCCTAACTGTGAGTGTTACTGACGAAGAGGTCCACCGGGTCGTGTGGACCGTCATGCGGCTGTCGCGGGTGCTGGCCTGCTCCGACTCCGGGTTGACCATGCCGCAGCACCGGCTGCTGACGATGATCTCCCGTGGCGACGAGCGCTCCAGCCGGATCGCGACCGAGCTGGCCGTGTCCAAACCGACCGTGAGTGCGCTCGTCGAGGCGCTGGTCGGCGCTGGTCACCTGACCCGTACGACGGACCCCGATGACCGGCGGGTCGTACGACTCACCCTCACCCACGACGGACACCGCGCTCTGGCGCACGCCGACGCGGCGCTGGTTGCGCGGCTCCGTCCAGTCGTCGAGGGGATGCGCGCGCCGAAGCGGACCGTTGCGGTATTCGACGAGGTCGCGTCGGCACTCGATGACCGACGCGCGGGCACGCCGCCCGAGCGCGTGGCGGCGGGGAGGTGACGGCCGAGCAGGGCTGGGTCCGCCGGCTCGTCGGCTACTGCGGCCGATCGCCCCGCACGCTGGCAGTGGCGCTCGGCGGTGCGCTCGTCGGCATGGCGCTGGTCGCGCTCACCCCGCTGGTGGTGCGACAGGTCGTCGACAAGGTCATCCTGTCCCGGCGGGAATCGATGACGCCGTGGCTGATAACGCTCGTCGTGCTCGGCGTCCTGACATTCGGCGCGAGTTTCGTCCGGCGGTACGCCGGTGGCCGGCTGGCGCTGGACGTGCAGTACGACATGCGGACCGAGGTCTTCGGTGCGTTGTCCCGGCTCGACGGTGCCAAGCAGGACGACCTGCAGACCGGTCAGGTGGTCAGCCGGGCGATCTCGGACCTGACCCTGGTGCAGGGGCTGCTGTCGATGATGCCGATCATGATCGGCAACCTGCTGATGTTCCTGATCTCGCTGGTCATCATGCTCACCTTGTCCCCGCTGTTGACGCTGGTCGCGCTGCTGGTCGGCCCGGCGCTGTACGCGATCGCCTATGTCGGGCGCAAGCGGCTCTTCCCGGCGAACTGGGACGCCCAGCAGCGGGTCGGCGAGGTCGCCGGTGTCGTGGAGCAGGCGGTGACCGGCGTGCGCGTGGTGAAGGGCTTCGGGCAGGAGACCCGCGAGCTGGCCCGGCTGGAGGACACGGCGCGCGGGCTCTACGGCGCCAGGCTGCGCACGGTCCGGCTCAACAGCCGCTACAACCCCGCCATGCAGGCGGTCCCGGCCCTGGGCCAGGTGGCTGTGCTCGCCTTGGGTGGGGCATTGGCGCTGCGCGGGCAGATCACGTCGGGAACGTTTCTGGCGTTCTCCTCCTATCTCTCCGCACTCACCGCGCCGGTCCGGATGCTCGCCGGCCTGCTCACCATCGGCCAGCAGGCCAAGGCCGGTGTCGTGCGGGTATTGGAGATCATCGACTCGCAGCCGGGCATCACCGAGAGCACGGACGCGAGCGAGTTGGACGGCAGCATCGACAGCAGAGAACCCAACGACA
>JBPCOR010000268.1:0-7771 GCA_051000035.1 Mycobacteriales bacterium
GATCATGGCGACCCGGGCGCGCAACGCCGTCGTGCTCGTGCGCGGACGACCCGGCGATCAGCTCCCGACGACCGCGACCGACCGGCGCGGGGTCGCGCGCGCGCTCGGTTATCCGGTGGCGACCGACCCGGATGAATTCGTCGACGACTATCTGCGGGCCACCCGCAGGGCGCGGTCCGCGGTAGACCGGATTTTTTACGGCGCCAGCTGAAAACCGTTACCACAGCGCGGGCGGAACTACTGACAGTGACACGACCTCGCGGGTGAATCTTTGCACTTTTAGTAGTCATTTGACTACTCAGCGCATAGGGTCCGGTCTATCAGGTGCCCCGCGTGACTCACGGGTGTCGCACGCAATCGGCCTTCCGGGGTGGCCACGTCAGTGGAGGTGGCCATGCGGTCGACGCGCTCCCGGAAGTCGGCCCGGGCTCTCCTCGGCGCCGTCGCCGCGGCCACTGCCGCGGTCGCCACGGCCGTCGTCCCGGCGGCTGCGAGCACGTCGGGTCCGGTGGCCCAGCCGGCGCTGGCTCAGCCGCCAATCGTCCCTACCTACGCCAGCAATGCCGCGCCTGCGGTCCTGCCGGCGCCCGGTAGCTGGCGCGGCGGGGTGGGCCGCCTCACCGTGAGCGCGGCGAGCCGGATCGTCGTCGGCGGCGCGCACCCCGGCGACCTGCCGACCGCGCGCACGCTAGCTACCGAACTGCACTCCGCCCGGGCCTGGAGAGCAAGTGTCGTCACGAGCAACATCGCGCTGCATCCGGGCGACGTGGTGCTGCAACGTGACTCCCGGCGTACCGACCTGGGCGCGGAGGGCTACACGCTGTCGGTCGGCCGGCAGGTCGTCATCACCGCGGCGACACCGGCCGGGGAGTTCTACGGCACCCAGACCATGCTGCAAATGCTGGCCCACGGCGCGTCGCTGCCGGTGGGCTCGATCGTCGACGTGCCGCGGTACCGGGAGAGGGCGATCGCCGTCAGTGCGACCCTCGCCTATCCCATGTCCTGGCTGGAGAACCTGGTCAAGGACATGGCGTACGTCAAGCTGAACAGGCTGCATCTGGAAATGAAGGTCCAGAGCCGCACGGATTCGTCCATCAATTTCCTGCCGTACTTCACCCGTACCCAGATGGCCCAGATGGTCGCCCTCGCCGCGCAGTACCACGTGCTCGTCGTGCCGGAGATGAACGGGCCGGGCCACATGAGCCCGTTCGTCAGCACGCATCCCGAGCTCCAGCTCATCAATCCCCGTGGCGTGCATGACACCAGCCGCCTGGATATCACCAAGCCGGCAGCGGCTCCCTTCTACAGCAGCCTGATCAAGGATAACGCCTCGCTGTTCAACAGCTCCTCGTGGGATCTCGGCGCGGACGAATACCTCGCCGACAGCTCCTACCCGAATTACCCGCAGATGCTGGCCTACGCGCGGGCAAGATACGGGTCCCGGGCCACGGCGCAGACGGCCTTCGTCGATTTCGTCAATCGGATCGACGGTGTGGCCCGCTCCTACGGTCGGTATCTGCGGGTCTGGAACGACGGATTCACCGGGCACTCCTCGGTCGCCCTCAAGCGCGATGTGATCGTGGAGTACTGGTGCTGGACCGCGGTGTCACCCCAGGCCTTTCTGAATGCCGGGTACACCGTGGTCAACGCGTCGGCCGACCTGTATTACATCCGCGGCGGGCGGCACCCGAATATTCCTGCGCTGTATGCGTCCGGCTGGACGCCGCAACGTTTCATCGCGCCGTACACGACCACCGCGAGCGGACGCCTCGCGGGGGCCGAGATGTCGATCTGGAACGACAACTACCGGGCCGAAGGCCTGCGACAGACCGAGATCAATCTCTACATGCCGCTCCGCTTCATGGCGCAGGCGACCTGGGGTACCGCCCGGCCGAGCACGTATTCGGCGTTCCTGGCCGAGGCTCAGGCACTCGGCCGCGCGCCCGGCTGGCAGCAGACCGCATCCTGACACCGGCATCCGCGCCGCCAGATTTCCGTGCCGGTGCGGGCGCCGCGGGTTAGGGTTTGGGCAGCCGCGACCCGGCTGACCTGCAGCAGGTGAACGAGCCGGGTCCCTGAGGAGGTGCGGCACCGGATGCCCGCACGGCACGTCGGCACCCCTGGTGGCCCGCGGATCGCCGGGTGGCTCGCCTCGGTGGCGCTGCTCGTCGTCGTCATCCTCGTCGTCGTCATCATGGTCACCTCCCGCCGCGGGGATAGCGGTCAGGCCCGGCCGCCGACGCGCAGGGCCGCCGCGTCGGCCAGCGGATCCTCCGCGACGCCGGGGTCCTCGGCGCCGTCCTCCGGTGCGACGTCGTCCGCGGGTCCCTCGACCCAGGCACCGACGACCGGCCCGCCGGGCGGTTCGTCGGGCGGTTCGTCGAGCCCGGCCGCCACGTCGTCGGCGGCCGTCTCGGCAGCGCCGTCCATCACCCTGGCATTCACCGGAGACATGTTGCCGAGCGAGGAGTTGCAGGCCCAGGCGCTTCGCGACGGCGGTGGGCACAGGTACGACTTCAGGCCGATGCTCTCGACCGTCGCGTCGATCCTGCGCAGCGCCGACTGGGCAATCTGTCACCAGGAGACGCCGATCTCGGACAACGACAGGGGACTGTCGGGGTATCCGGACTTCAACGCGCCGCACGAGCTTGCCGCCGCCGAACGATGGGCCGGGTACGACGCCTGTGACACGGCGTCCAACCACACCGTCGATCTCGGCGCCGCCGGCGTCACGGCGACGCTGGACGCCCTGGACGCCGTCCACATCGCCCACACCGGCAGCGCCCGGTCACCGGCCGAGGCGGCGAAGCCCGCGATCTATGACGTCAAGGGTGTCAAGGTCGGGCACATCGCCTACACCTACGGGCTGAACGGCAACGCCGACCCGCACCCGTGGACCGTCAACCTCATCGACATCGCGCGCATCAAGGCCGCCGCCCGCGAGCTGAAGGTCGCCGGCGCGGACATCGTGGTCGTCAGCGTGCACGCGGGCATCGAGCTGGACCAGTCGCCCTCGGCCTACCAGGTCCAGATCGACGACGAGATCATGTCCTCGCCCGATGTCGACCTGATCGTCGGGGCGCACGCGCACGTCGTACAGCCGATCAGACGGCTGGCCGATGGTCGGTGGATCGTCTACGGCGTCGGTAATCTCCTTGCGCAGCAGGCGGTTCCGAGCAACGATCCGACGCCGCCGCATCGGGACGGCGTGATCGTGGAGGCGACCATCTCCCGGCACAACGGCACCTACCGGGTCTCCCGGATGGGCTATGTCCCGACCTTCGTCGACGCGCCGAGTGACAAGGTCGAGCTCGCCCCGCCGTTCTCGCGGAGACGGACGGTCACCGCGCTGACGGCCGTGCGTGCACCCCTGGTCGACCTGACCCCGCGCTGAGCCGGACGCCCCGAGATGGCGGATCAGACCGGGGTGGTCGCCCGCTGCAGTGCGCTCACCGAGTCGGAGTAGATGCCGTCGCAGCCCAGCTCGGCGAGGCGGTCGATCTGCCACGGCGTATTCGCCCGCCAGCCGAAACCGAGCAGCCCGGCGGCGTGTACGGCGGCGACCCGGGAGCGGCTCCACTGCCAGTCGGGCATGTTGACCGCGCACGTCCCGGTCGCCCGGATCGCGGCGAGCCGGCCTTCGAAGTCGCCGATGAGGCGGCGGAAGGACAGCCCCGCGACCAGGTGCGCATCAGGCCCGGCGCTGGCGCGCCAGTGACAGCCGATGGGCCACTCGCCGACCAGCCAGATCCGGCCCGCGGCGCCGGCGTGCTCCGCTGCGGCGATCGCTGCGGGGAAGGCGGCGGGGTCGGACACATCGAGCGAGAGGTTGAAGTCGGTCCCGCAGGAGGCGTAGAGCTCGGGCAGGCTGAGTGAATCCGCCGGCAACTCCGCCCGGGTCAGCTCGCGCACCCGCCGCCCGTCGACCTCGCCGTCGTGACGCAGCACGGCTACGCCGTCGGCGGTGCGCCACAGGTCGGACTCGAGGGCGCTCGCGCCTCGCCGCAGCGCATGTAAGAACGCCGGCGCGGTGTTCTCGGCGTGCCCGCCACGGGAGCCCAGGCGCAGCCAGCCCAAGTTCAGGCCGCTCCGGCCGCCGCGGTGCGCGAAGCCGATCGGCGGCCGGACCGCGGGATGGTCGTGGAGGTGCACGCAACAAAGTAGACCAAAGGCTGGGCCGTACACAGACAGGGCCGGCCGAAATTCCCGCGGCCCGGTCCGCCTACCCGCGGCCCGGTCCGCCTACCAGTAGTGCTTGCGTCCACCGATCGCCCGGCCGGTCGCGCCCAGGATCACCAGGGCGGCGCCGACTACGAGCACGATGATGCCGATGATCCAGATGATGGCGATCTTTGCCAGGAAACCGATGATGAGCAGGATGATTCCGAGAATGATCATGCCGACGCCCCTCTCGTGATGGCCCGCGCCCCGCGACGTCGCAGCCGAACACGGGACGCTAGCAGGCATCGCCCGCTGTGTCAGTGCTGCTGCCGGAGTGTCGGCCTCAGATGTCCCAGCTCAGATGTCCCAGCTCAGATGTCGTAGTACATGGCGACCTCGTGCGGGTGCGGGCGCAGCCGCATCGGGTCGATCTCGTTGGTCCGCTTGTACTCGATCCAGGTGCCGATCAGGTCGGGGGTGAAGACGCCTCCCTCGAGCAGGAACTCGTGGTCGCCCTCGAGGTGGTCGATCACCCGGTCCAGTGAGGAAGGCACCTGCGGCACCGACAGCGCCTCCTCCGGCGGCAACGCGTAGAGATCCTTGTCGATCGGTTCCGCGGGCTCGATCTTGTTGCGGATCCCGTCCAGGCCGGCCATCAGCATCGCGGAGAAGGCGAGATAGGGATTCGCCGACGGGTCGGGCACCCGGAATTCGATCCGCTTGGCCTTGGGGTTGGAGCCGGTGATGGGGATGCGGCAGCACGCGGAGCGGTTGCGCTGGGAGTAGACCAGGTTGACGGGCGCCTCGTATCC
The DNA here is from genome assembly GCA_051000035.1 of Mycobacteriales bacterium. Lineage (GTDB taxonomy): Bacteria > Actinomycetota > Actinomycetes > Mycobacteriales > QHCD01 > QHCD01. Next base: position 4,974 of record JBPCOR010000268.1, read on the forward strand.
CGGAACCAGCCGGTGGTAGGAGTTCACTGTCGGGTTGGTGAATGCCAGCAGCGATGGAGCGTGGGTGAGCAGTCCGCCGATGTAATACCGCGCGGTGTCCGACAGCCCGGCGTAACCCGTCTCGTCGTAGAACAGCGGCGTCCCGTCCTGCCACAGCGACTGGTGGCAGTGCATGCCGGACCCGTTGTCGCCGAAGAGCGGCTTGGGCATGAATGTCGCCGTCTTGCCGTGCGCCCACGCGACGTTCTTCACGACGTACTTGAAGAGCAGTAACGAGTCCGCGGCGTGCAGCAAGGTGTCGAATTTGTAGTTGATCTCGGTCTGCCCGCCGCTGCCGACCTCGTGGTGGGCCCGCTCGACCTCGATGCCCACGCCGGCGAGGGCGGTGGCCATCGAGTCGCGCAGGTCGGCGTAGTGGTCGTACGGCGGGACCGGGAAGTAGCCACCCTTCTGGCGCACCTTGTAGCCGAGATTGCCGCCCTCCTCATCGCGGCCGCTGTTCCACCCACCGGCCTCGGAATCGACGTAGTAGTAGCCGGATTGGGTGTTGGTGTCGTAACGAACCGAGTCGAAGATGTAGAACTCCGCCTCCGAGCCGACGTACGCGGTGTCGGCGATGCCGCTCGCGGCGAGGTACTGCTCGGCCTTCTTCGCCACGTTGCGCGGGTCGCGGCTGTATGCCTCGCGGGTCAGCGGGTCGTGGATGAAGAAATTCAGGTCGAGCGTCGAGGCCGCCCGGAATGGATCGACGATTGCGGTGGCCGCATCGGGCAGCAGCAGCATGTCGGACTCGTGGATCTGCTGGAAGCCGCGGATCGAGGACCCGTCGAAGGCCAGGCCGTCGGTGAAGGTGTCGGCAGAGATCGTCGAGGCGGGCACGGTGAAATGCTGCAGCACGCCGGGGAGGTCACAGAAGCGCACGTCGACGAATTTGACGTCGTTGTCGGCGATGTAGCCGATGACCTCGTCGGCGCTTTCGAACATGAATCCTCGCAAGGGGGCTCGACGACCGGTTGGCGACGACCTTACGGTCGCCGCGTTGCCCTCGTGTGTCCCGAGTGTTTCCGATGCGTTACGACGGGCCGCGGGCGGCGTGGCTCGGCCGCGCCGACCGGGCCCGGCCGCCGTCGCGGATCGGTTGACTACCATCGATCGCGTGGCTGACCCTCGCGTCGCGCGCAACGAGCTGGGGCTGCCCGGGTCGGGGCCCGGCTCGCGCGCCTCGGCCGGACAGCGGGCCGGTGCGTTCGTCGTCGACATCGTGCTATCCGCACTGGTCGCGGCGCTGTTCACCGCGCCGGCGTTGCCCCGCAACGTCAGCCTGATCGTCTTCGGAGTTGCCTATTTTCTCTTCACCGCGGTGTTCGGGCAGACCGTCGGGATGCGGCTCCTGGGCATCGGCCTGGTGCGCATCGACGGCGCCGATCACGTCGGCTGGTGGCGCGGCGGCGTACGGACCGTGCTGCTGATCCTGCTGGTGCCCGCCCTGATCTGGGACCACACCGGTCGGGGACTGCACGACAGATTCGCCGGCACCGTCATGGTGCTGACGCGCGAACCGCGCCGCACCCACACACCGAGAAGCTGACCAGCTGACCTCCTGGTGGCGACCCCGGTGCGACGGTCAGCGCCGGCGCATCATCCGCTCGTTGATCTGACGCTGCGCCTTCTGTGGTATCGGACCCTTCGGGGCGCCGCGGCTCGCCCCCCCGAGAGCGGCCAGCCGGGTCTCCAGCGCCGTGATCTGTTTGGAGGTGACGTTGCGGGGGAGCTTCATCAGATGCGCGGACAGCTTCGCCACCGGCACTTCTCCGGCGCCGTTGCCGACGACGATGTCGTAGATCGGGGTATCGCCGACGATCCGCGCGACCCGTTTCTTCTCCGGCGCGAGCAGGCCGCGGACGCGGTGCGGCGCGCCTTCTCCGATCAGGATCACGCCCGGCCGGCCGAGCACGCGGTGCACGGTGTCGAGAGAGGCGTTGGCCGCGACGGCGGGCGTCGTCCGCCAGTCGCCCCGCATGCCCTGCAGCACCATGTTGGCCGCGCCGGGCTGCCCCTCGACCTGCGCGTAGGCGGCCTTCTGGGCGCGGCGGCCGAAGGTGATGGTGGCCGCGAGCCCGCCGATGACGACGGCGAACGGCAGGTAGAGGTAGCGGTGTCCCGCAAGGTAGCCGATCGCCGCGATCACGGCGGCGACGACCACGAACGTCAGCAGCATGTACGGCACGAGCCGTTTGTCCCGCTCGCGGGTGAGCTTGAACGCCCGGACGAACTGCCTCATCCGCTCGCGACGCGACACCTTCGGCTGGCCGGTCGCCGTCGCCTTTCGGTTCGGGGGCGTCTTGCCCGTGCCCGACCTCGCCGACATGCGTACTGACCGCCTCGGCTTCTTGCCGGCGCCCGATGAGTCCTCTGCTGAACGGTTGGCCATGCCGCGAGGATAGTGCCAGGCGCGGACCGGGGTGCTCAGGGCCGCGAATCGGCCCGGGCCGCCATCGCCTGCCGGTAGAGCCGCCCGGCGCGGTACGACAAGCGGACCAGCGGGCCACTCAGGACGCCGGCGAAGCCGATCTCGCCGGCCTCCTCGCGCAGTTCGTCGAACTCCGCCGGCGGCACCCATCGCTCGATCGGATGGTGGCGCGGGGACGGCCGCAGGTACTGCGCGATGGTGAGCAGACCGCAACCGGCGTCCTGCAGGTCGGCCATGGCGGCCGACCCCTCCGCCCGCTCCTCGCCCAGGCCGCGGATGAGATTGGAATTCGTGCCGAGGCCGGCATCGCAACCGGCCCGGATGAACT
>JBPCOR010000300.1:0-5679 GCA_051000035.1 Mycobacteriales bacterium
CGCCGGTAATGCGGCACGTTGTCATAGGCATGGCGCACCGACCACCGCAGGCGTCGCGCCTGCAACGCGCGCAGTTCGTCCACCGACGCCCGCTCGATCGGTTCCAGTGCACCGGGGGCCGGACGCCGGTCCTGCACGACACGCCTCCGATCGACACCAGGGATCAGAACGACAGTAGCCGCCCGCTGCGTTCCGTCCTGGTGCTTGCTCATCGCTTGCAGCAGCAAGCATCAGTGCGTACCGTCGACCCGGGGAGGGATCATGCCCAGTCTGCCGTTGCCCGACATCGGCGCCTACATCCGCGAGCAGCGGACGGCGGCGCAGGTGTCGCTGCGGCATCTGGCCAGGACGGCCGGGGTCAGCAACCCCTACCTCAGCCAGATCGAGCGGGGGCTTCGCAAGCCCTCTGCGGAGGTGCTCCAGCCGCTCGCCCGGGCGCTACGGATCTCCGCCGAGTCGCTCTACCAGCACGCCGGTCTGCTGGACGAACGCGCCGGGCACGACGCGACGACATCGGCGATCCTCGCCGACCCGCTGCTCAGCGAGCGGCAGAAGCAGACCTTGCTCGACATCTACGAATCGTTCTGCACCCGAGCCGGGGGCGACCGGGTCGCCGCCGGAGAGGAGATATGAGTCATGTCACGTATGTCGCAGGCCCAGAGCCGGATCGCCGAGCTACAGGCCGATGTCAACAGCGTCGGCGAGGCCGTGCTCGCGCAGGGCAAGGCCGCACTGGCCGGAGCCCCGCGTCCCGTTCTCGCCTGGGTGGGTGCAAGTGACGCGGTCGCCCGGCGCGCCCGCGAGCTGCGCGAGGAGGCGCTGCGGGATCGACCCAACCGGGACACCTTGCGCCCGGACGCCGCCCTGCGCGGTGCTCAGCAGGTCGCACAGCGACTCGAGGCGTCCGTCCGCGAGCTGCCGAACCGGGCCGCGAAGGTTGCCCGCGGGGGAGTGCTGGAGACCTTGGAGAGCTACGGCGAGCAGGCCCTCTCGACGTACGCCGACCTCGCCCACCGCGGCGAGCGGCTGATCGGAACGGCCCAGCCGCCGGCCCGTGAAGCCGGGCCGAAATCGGCCCGGCACGACGGCACGGCCGATCCGGCGCCGAAGCCAGCGACGAGGCCGGCGCCGGCGCGGCGCCGCACCACCAGCACGGCCTCCCGTGCCGCGACCACGAGTACGGCCGCCCGGGCCGCCACCACGAGCACGGCCAGCCGGGCCGCCACCACCAGCACGGCCCGCCGGGCCGCCACCACGAGCACGGCCGCCCGTACCTCGACCGCCGGCGGCGGTGCGCGGTCCGCCGCGACGAAACGGACCAGCGGCACGAAGGTCGGTTCGACCGCCGCCCCGAAGGCCACCCGCTCGCTCGCGGCGAAGAGCACGCCGGCCAAGCGGACGACGTCGCGGAAGACGACCGGCGGGTAACCGCTCCGCCGACGTACCCTGTCGGTGTGACACCTGCGAATCTGTTGCTCGCGATCGTCTACTTCGGCTGTCTCGCGCTGGTCGTGTGGGCGGTGATCGACTGCATCACCCGCCCGACGGCCGCCTTCCCGGTGGCCGGCAAGCTGACCAAGCCCGCGTGGCTGGCCATCACGCTGATCGGTGGCGTGGTTCTCTACCTCTTCGGCGTACTGAGCCTGGGGCTGGCGGGCGTGATCGCCGCGATCGTGTACCTCGTCGACGTCCGGCCGGCCGTGCGCGCGATCCAGAACGGCGGCTCACGATGGTGACCGGCGCGCAGAGCACGGCTGCCTGACGTCGGTGCGCCTGCGCGTGGCCCACGGTGACATCACCGTGCAGCGCGTCGACGCGATCGTTAACGCCGCGAATTCCGGCCTGCTCGGCGGCGGTGGCGTCGACGGCGCGATCCACCGGGCCGGCGGGCCGGCAATCCTGGCCGCCGGCCGCGAATTGCGCGCGACGACGCACCGGGACGGGCTGCCCGCCGGGCATGCGGTCGCGACGACGGCGGGCGATCTGCCGGCCAGCTGGGTGATCCACACGGTGGGTCCGGTCTGGTCGGCATCGCAGGACCGCAGCGACGTGCTGCGGTCCTGCTACCTGGAGTCGCTGCGAGTCGCCGCCGACCTGGGCGCGGCGAGCATCGCGTTCCCGGCCATCTCCACCGGCGTCTACCGCTGGCCGGTCGAGGACGGCGCCCGCATCGCCGTGGCGGCCACGCGGTCATGGTCGGCGGCGGCGCCCGCCGACGCGGTCTTCGTGCTGTTCACCGATCCGGCGTACGACGCCTTCGCCGCCGCGGTCGCTGCCGTCGCCGGCTGACCTCGAAGCGGTGGGTCTGACCGCGATAGCGTTGCCGCTGTGGTCGACGCACGGGTGGCTCGCTCGCAGGCATCCCTGACGACTCTGGCCGACCTGACCACACTACGGACCGGCGGCCCGGCCGCGGAGACGATCCGGGTCGAGGATGCGGACGCCCTGGTCGACACCGTCCGATCGGCCGACGCAGCGGGGATTGCCCTCCTCGTCGTCGGTGGCGGCAGCAACCTGCTCGTCGCCGACGAGGGCTGGCCCGGGCGGGTCGTGCTCATCCGGACCAGGGGGGTCGACGTACGGGACGAGGGGGATGTGGTCACCCTCGACGCTGCCGCCGGCGAACCGTGGGAGGAGCTGGTGAGCCGCTGTGTGTCGGCGGGATTCTCCGGGATCGAGTGCCTGGCAGGCATTCCCGGGCTCGTCGGCGCCACCCCGGTGCAAAACGTCAGCGCGTACGGCGCTGAGGTGGCGACGGTCGTCGACACGATAACGGCGTGGGACCGCGCGCTGTCGCGCGCCGTGAGGCTCGACGCACGGGAGTGCGGTTTTGCCTATCGCACAAGCATTTTCAAGCACTCCGAGCGATGGGTCGTACAGAGTGTGCGGCTCACCCTCCGCCGCGACGCGCTGTCGGCGCCGATCCAATACGCCGAGCTGGCCCGGACGCTGGACGTCGCGGTCGGTGTCCGCGTGCCGCTGCGCGAAGCGCGGGACGCGGTCCTGCAGCTACGGCGGGGCAAGGGGATGGTGCTCGATGCTGCCGATCACGACACGTGGAGCGCCGGGTCGTTCTTCATCAACCCGGTGCTCGACGCCGGGCAGCTCGCGGCCTTCCGGGCAAGGCTGGGGGAGGCGGCGACGTCATACCCGCATTGGCCGACCGACGGCGACACGAAGCTCTCGGCTGCGTGGCTGATCGAGCAGGCGGGCTTTCACCGCGGCTATGCCGCCGGAAATGCCGCGCTGTCAGGCAAACATACTCTCGCGCTGACCAACCGAGGCAACGCAACAGCCGCCGACCTGATCGCGTTGGCACGCACCGTGCGGGACGGGGTACTGCGGCGCTACGGCGTGGCGCTCACACCCGAGCCGCGCCTCGTCGGGCTCGCGCTGTGAGGCGCGGTGGTGAGCAGGTCGACGGCGTCATCGCCGGCGCCCTGACTGACCGCGAGATCGCCTACCGGCGGCCGACTGCCGGATCGTTCCTCGTGACGCTGCCCGGCACCCGCAAGCTTGCGACGATGTGCTGGCTGGTCGTCGGCGAGCACGCCCTGCTGGTCGAGGCGTTCGTGCTGCGCCGACCCGACGAAGACCGGGAGAAGCTCTACAGCCTGCTGTTACGGCGCAACGCGCGCATGTACGGCGTGGCGTGGAGCATCGACGCGGCCGGTGACGTCTACCTGGTCGGCCGGGTGGCCCTGCACTCGGTCACCCCGGCGGAGATCGATCGGCTGCTCGGCGCGGTCCTCACCTACGCCGACGACACGTTCAACCTGATGCTGCAGATCGGCTTCGGCTCATCGATCCGCCGGGAGTGGGCCTGGCGCCGCGACCGCGGCGAGTCCACGGCCAACCTGGCGGCGTTCGCCCGGTTCGCCGACCCCGACCGCGAATGACCGGCCGGTCTGGCAGGCTCGACGGCATGCCCGGCAGCACCGCGACACTCGTCCTGCTCCGACACGGCGAGAGCGAGTGGAACCAGAAAAATCTGTTCAGCGGCTGGGTCGACGTCGACCTGACCGCGGCCGGCGAGGACGAGGCCCGCCGTGGTGCGATCCTGCTCCGGGACGCCGGCATCGCGCCCGACGTGCTGCACACCTCCGTGCTGCGGCGGGCCATCCGCACCGCGCAACTCACGCTGGATGAGTTGGACCGGCTGTGGCTGCCCGTCCGGCGCTCGTGGCGGCTCAACGAGCGGCACTACGGCGCGCTGCAGGGCAAGGACAAGTCGACGATTCGCGAGGAGTACGGCGACGAGCAGTTCATGCGCTGGCGGCGCAGCTACGGCGAACCGCCACCGCCGCTCGAGCCGGGCGCGCCCAACTCCCAGCACGATGATCCGCGCTACGCGGAGCTGCCGCCGGAAGCCAGGCCGCGCACGGAGTGCCTGGCCGACGTCGTCGCGCGGATGCTGCCGTACTGGTACGACGCGATCGTGCCGGAGCTGCGGGTGCGGAGGCAGGTGCTCGTCGTCGCCCACGGCAACTCCTTGCGTGCGCTGGTCAAGCACCTCGACCGCATCAGCGAGACCGATGTGGTGAAGCTGAACATCCCGACCGGCATCCCGCTGGTCTACGAGCTCGACACGGACCTGCGCCCGGTCACCGTCGGTGGGCGTTACCTGGATCCGGAGGCCGCCGAGAAGGCGATCGAGGCGGTCGCGAACCAGGGCCGCCGCTGAGCCGACGGGTGCGCGGGCGCCCGATGTGACGCCGGCGCCCGATACGGAGCCGGCGTCCGTTTCGACGCGGGCGCCCGATACGGAGCCGCCGTCCGAGGCCCCGGCGGTCCAGCGCGGAGGCAGCTGGCCGTGGGCCGCGCGTGCGGAGCCGACCCCGGCAGCCGACCCGCCAGCCGAACCGGCAGCCGATCCGCCAGCCGAACCGGCAGCCGACCCGCCAGCCGAGCGCGGCATCCGTACGGCAGGCTGGGCGGCATGACATCAGACGATCGGCCAGCCGCCGCAGCCGGCACCTTCGACCTCGGCGTTGACCTGCCGGTCGCTCGCCTCGGCTACGGCGCCATGCAGCTCGCCGGGCCGAACGCCCTCGGTCCGCCGCCCGACCGGTCTGCCGCTGTCGCCGTGCTCCGCCGAGCCGTCGAACTGGGCATCAACCACATCGACACGAGCGACTACTACGGCCCGCACGTGGTCAACGAGATCATCCGGGAGGCTCTACATCCCTATCCCGACGACCTCGTCATCGTGCCCAAGGTCGGTGCCCGCCGTACCCCCGACGGTGGCTGGCCGACGGCGCTGTCGGCGGTCGAGCTGCGCAGCGCGGTCGAGGACAACATCGCCCACCTGGGGCTGGACTGGATCGACGTGGCCAACCTGCGCGTCGGCGGGGTAATGGGGCCGGAGCCGGGATCGATCGAGGCGCCCTTCACGGCACTCGCGGAGCTGGTCGATGAGGGTCTGATCCGCCACCTAGGCGTCAGCAACGTCACCGCGGACCAACTCGCCGAGGCGCAGCGGATCGCGCCGGTCGTCTGTGTGCAGAATCTCTTCAACGCAACGAAGCAGGATGATGCTGCCCTGGTCGATCGCTGCGCGGAGCAGGGGATCGCGTTCGTGCCCTTCTTCCCGCTGGGAGGTGCCGGCCGGGATGCGACCAGACGGCTCGGTGAGGTGGCGCGGCGGGTCGGCGCCGATGCCCGCCAGGTCGGGCTGGC
>JBPCOR010000304.1:0-2558 GCA_051000035.1 Mycobacteriales bacterium
CTCTACGGCAGCGGGAAGTAGCCAGCCTGTCCGGCCGGCGTTCACGATCGCGCGGCCCCGTCGCGCTCGCGGCCCTGGTGCTCACGGTGCTGCTCGGCAGCACCTCGGGGCGACCGTGCCGCTGCTCGGCGGCATTCCTCGGCGACCCTCCTGGGCGACGTCACGGTGCTCGTCCGCCCGGCGACGGCTGGGCCGGGACCGGTCGCCGGCGCGCCACGGCAGCCGAACGACCCGGCGAACCCGGCCACCGGCCACCGGCCGTTGGTATCACCTGGTCGCCGGGCACGACGCCAACGCCGGGACGGACACGCTCGACGTCGATGGGCAGCCGCGGCCGACGGTGCTGCACCAGGATCGCGGCGACTCCCCAGCCGGCCCGCCGGCCGTCGACGGGGGCTTCTCCGCCGGTCGCGCCACCGACCTGTGGCCCGGCACCATCGACCAGGTGCACGGGTGGAACCGGGTGCTGTCGGCCGCCGATGCGGCGGCGCCGTACAGCTCCGGCGGCTGACCGGGGCGAGAGTGCGACGCGGGGGGCCGGCTCGGACGTCGGACCGGGTGCGCCCGCGGCCGCCCGGGACCCGGCCGTGACTGTCTTGGTCGACCGGGCCATCTGGTCATTTCGCGGCCAGCTGTGGGCGCATCTGGTCAGCGATCAGAGTTACGCCGAGCTGCACGACTTCGCCGCCGGGCTCGGCGTGCCACGCCGGGCATTTCAGGGCGACCACTACGACATACCGGCGAGACTGCGGGAGGACGCTGTGCTCGCCGGCGCGACCGCGACGGATTCCGCCGAGCTGGTCCGCCGGCTGACGGCCGCCGGACTCCGCCGCCGCGGGCGCGGCGCGTCGTTGCATGATCGTTAGCAACCTTCTACCGCGCTGAGGCGTCTTAGGCGGTGTGGGCGACCGCGTCGGGGGCGGCCGCCCACGCGGCGGGTCACGACTCCGCCGCGGTTGGTCCCGCGCCCCGGTCAGTCGCGATGCGGCGGGTCGAATACGGCGACGGGATCTACGTCGTCCTGCGGGTCGGTGAGCGACAGCACCTCATCGCCCGCCTCCAGCACCAGGTTGCTGCCCACCCGCATCAGCCGGCCGTCCCGGGTCACGATGCTGATCCACAGCGACTCACCGCCCGGCAGGTCGCGCACCGCGACCCCGTCGGCCGGTGACCCGGGAGCGACGACGTACCGGTGCAGGCCCTCCGGCTCGTCCCGCAACCGGACGCCGGCCGCCCAAGGCTCCACGTCGACGATGCGCATGGGCACGCCGAGCCGGCGGGCCGCGGCCGGGACGAGCCCGCCCTGCACGATCACCGAGAAGGCGACCACGACGATGATGACGTCGTAGATGAGCTGCGCGTGCGCGACGTCGGACGTCAGCACGAAGCTGCCGAGCAGGATCGGCACCGCGCCCTTCAGGCCCGACCACAGGATGAAGGCGCGCTCGCCGCCCCGCAGCCGGACCGGCAGCAGCACCAGGCCCACGAGTAGCGGCCGGATCACGAACGCCAGGACCGCCGCCAGGGCCAGGCCCTTGCCGAGCGCGCCGCCGTTCTGCAGCCGGTCGACGTGCACGGTCAGGCCGAGCACGGCGAACGCCACGATCTCCCCGAGCGTCGCGAGCGAGGCGAAGAAACGCTGAATCTCCAGCTTGTAGGGCGCCCGCTCGTCGCCGACCGCGATGCCGGCGACGAAGACGGCGAGGAAGCCGGACCCGTGCGCCACCGTCGCGAGGCCGTAGAGCAGCAGGGCGCCGGCGAGCACCCGGAGCGGATACAACCCCGCGTTGGGCAGCGGCAGCCGGCGCATGAACGTCGACAGCAGGTAGCCGCCGGCCGCGCCGATGGCCAGGCCGATGACCATCTCCAGGACGAACTGCTCGGCGACGCCGGCGGCGAGGTGCAGCCCCGACCCGCTCGCGGTGAGCAGGCCGATCATCAGTGCGATGCCGACCGGGTCATTGGCGCCGGACTCGCCCTCCAGAATGGTGCCGGTCCGGCCCCGGATCTCGCGCCGGCCGAGCACCGAGAACACCACGGCCGGGTCGGTCGGCGCGAGCGCCGTACCGATGATGAGCGCGGTGATCCAGCCGAACCCGAAGACGGTGTGGGCAAAGGCCGCGACGCCGGCCGCGGTGACCGCCGTGCCGAGGATGCCGACCCAGACGACGGCGCCGGCCGCAGAGCGGAACCGGCGCCAGCCGATATGCATGCCACCGTCGAACAGGATGATCGCGAGCGCCAGCGTGACGACGCGCTGCACCGTGCGCTCGGGCACGTCGTAGAGGCGGGGGACGACGTCGGAGGCGACGGCGGCGACGATCAGGAAGATGGCCGGCGCCGGGATGCGGATGCGCTCGGAGAGCCGGTTGGACAAGATCGCGAATGTCGCCGCAGCAGCAGCGACCAGGACGATCAGTCCGAAGTTGGCAACGTCCTCCACAGCGGGCTCCGATCAGCGGCAGCACGGCACGATTGCCGACCAGGCTTCCCGGCACACCGAGGGTGAGGGTACCGGGCGCGGCCCGTTCGCACCGGGCTGCCACGTGACTTCGGCC
>JBPCOR010000305.1:0-4086 GCA_051000035.1 Mycobacteriales bacterium
GGAGATCTCACGGTGGCGGTGATCACGGCTCGCGGGCCGCCGCTCGCGGTCGGGCGGCCGTCGCGGGTGCAGCGGGCGGCGACCCGGCTCCGGGCCGGCCTGCAGCGGGCGGCGAGCGGCCTACCCGGCGATGCGAGGGCGCTGCTGCCGGGCCTCGTCGACGGCGACGTCTCCGCCGTCCGGCCGGCCTTGACGAATGACTTCCGGGCCACCGGGCTCACCCATCTGACCGCGGTCTCGGGTGCGAATATCGCCATCGTCGTCGGGGCGGTCCTGCTGCTCGCCCGGTCGCTCACGCTGGGGCCGCGGACCTGCGCGGTGCTCGGTGCCGTGGCGATGATCGGCTTCGTGATCCTCGCCCGCCCGCAGCCGAGTGTCCTGCGAGCCGCGGTCATGGGCGGATTCGCGCTGGTGGCGCTCGCTACCGGGCGCGCCCGCGCGACCGTTCCGGCGTTGTCCGCCACGGTGCTGATCCTCGTGTTCGCCGTCCCCGAGCTTGCCGGCTCACCCGGCTTCGCGATGTCGGTGTGCGCCACCGGAGCGCTGCTCGTCGTCGCGCCCCGGTTGGCGGGTGCGCTGACGGCGCGGCGGGTGCCGCGGCCGCTCGCCCTCGCCATGGCGGTGCCCGCGGCCGCACATCTGGCGAGCGCGCCGCTGATCGCCGCCATCAGCGGTCAGGTCAGCCTGGTCGCCATCCCGGCGAACATGCTCGCCGAGCCGGCCGTCGCACCGGCGACCGTGCTCGGCGTCCTCGCGGCGGTGGTGTCGGTCGGGTCGCCGGCGCTGGCGCGCCTGCTGGCCCAGCTGGCCGGCTGGCCGACCCGGTGGATCGTCGCCGTCGGCGTGCACGGCGCCGCGGTGCCCGACGGCGTCGTCGGCTGGCCCTCGGGCGCGGTCGGTGCGCTGCTGCTCGCCGCCGTCATCGCGGCGGGCGCTGTGGTGCTCAGCCGGTCCGGGGCCGTCCGCCGAGCCGCGCTCGCCGGGTGTGTCGGCGCCGCCGCGGCCGTCGTACCGATCCGGATCTTCGCCGGCGGGTGGCCACCGCCCGGCTGGTTCTTCGTCGCGTGCGACGTCGGGCAGGGCGACGGCCTGGTATTGCGCGCCGGGCCGGGCGAGGCCGTGGTCGTCGACACCGGCCCTGATCCGGCAGTCATGGACGGATGCCTACGCCGGCTCGGGATCAGCCGGGTGCCGGTACTGGTCATCACGCATGTCGACGCCGACCATGTGGGCGGCATCGCTGGGGTCTTCGATCATCGGGTCGTCGGTACCGTGTTGACCGGCCCTCTCCACATACCGGCGACCGGGTGGTCGCTGCTCACGGCGACGGCTGCCGCCCATCATCGGCCGGTGCACCGGCCCGCCGCGGGTACGACGTGGCGCTCCGGCGATGTGCAGTGCACCGTGCTCGGGCCGGTCACCCCGGCCGGCGGCCCGACCGCCGACAACGACTCGGCGCTGGTGCTGCGGGCCCGGGTTGCGGGCCGCACGGTGCTGCTGACCGCCGACACCGAGGTGGCGGCCCAGCGGGAGTTGCTGCTTCGCGGCGTGGACCTGCGCGCCGACGTGCTGAAGGTGCCGCATCACGGGTCGGACCACTCCGACCCGGCGTTCCTCGCCGCCACCGGCGCGCCTCTCGCGGTGCTCTCGGTGGGCGCGCAAAACAACTACGGCCAACCGGCGCCGCCGATCCTGAGCCTCCTGGCCCGGCTGGGCATGCGTATCGAGCGGACCGACCGGGTCGGCGACATCGCGGTCGGCGTGCGGTCCGGCCGGCTCGTCGTCGTGACCCGGTCCTGACCGTGCCGGTCGACGGCGGACCTCAGCTCAGCGCCGGGCGATCCGGGCGACGTCGCCGAGCTGCTTGCGGGCGGTGCCGACGTCGGGTGCGGGGAACAACGCCAGCTGATCGACGCCGGCGTCCTCCAGCATCCCGACGTGCGCCAGCGCGTCGTCGATCGTGCCGACCGGGCCGATCTGCCGCCAGCGGCTCGCGGGCAGCGCGGCCAGCCCGTCGACGCCGCGGGCCCGGTCGACCTCGGCCAGCTCGTCGTAGCACGGCGGCGCCCGAAGGGCAGCCGTGGCGGTCGGGTCGGCGAGCAGCCCGTGCAGCCAGGGCGCCATGATCCGTCGCGCGTCGGCGCCATCGTCCTCGACACACAGGCAGGCGTACGCCGCCACCCGCATCGCCTGCGGCCGGCCGGCCTGATCGATCGCGCCGGCGATGACCGCCGGCGCGGCCGGCTCGGCGATCAGGATGCCGTCGGCGACCCGGCCGGCCAGCGCCAGCGAGCGCGGCCCCCGCACGCCGGCGTACAGCGGCGGCGGGCGGGCCGGCGGCCGGTCCAGCGCCACGTCGTCGGGGCGGACGAAGGCTCTGTGCGTGCTGACCCGCTCGCCGGCGAGCAGCCGCCGCAGCGTGACCAGGACCTCCTCCAGGGTGGTGAGCGGGGATGGAGTCCGCGCGCCCATCTGCGCCATCCAGGGCTGTACGCCGTGCCCGATCCCGGCCATCAGCCGGCCCGGCGCCAGCTCGGCGAGCGTCGCGAGCTCCATCGCTGTGACTGCCGGGTTGCGAGCGACAGCGGGCAGGATACCCAGCCCGACCCGGAGACGGTCGGTGACGGCCAGCGCGGTCGCGGCCAAGCTGACCCCGGCAGTGAAGAAGCAGTCCTCGATGATCCACAATTCCTCGACACCGTCGTCCTCCAGTCGCTGCGCGACCTCGCGAACGAACACCGCCGGGAACGTCCGATCGAAGCACATCCCGATCGCGGCGCATCGGTCGGTCACGGGGAGCCCTTTCTTCGGTGCCGCGACCCTAGCGCCGGCGGCCGACACGAACGCGTGCCACGATGAGCGGCGTGACGACCGCCACCGACCTGCTCGCGCCGGTCCGGCTGATCGTCGGGGACGAGGAGTTGCTCGTCTCCCGCGCGGTCGCCGAGGTCGGGGCCGCGGCCCGGGCGGCCGCCCCCGGCTGCGACGTGCGCGAGCTTCCCGCGGCGTCGGTCGACCCTGGCGAGATCCTTGACCTGCTGAGCCCGTCACTGTTCGGTGAGCGCCGGGTGGTGACGGTGCTTGCCGCGCAGGAGGCCAATCGCGATGTTGCCGCGGCGATCACGACCTACCTCGCCGACCCGGTCGACGCGATCATCCTGGTGCTCGTGCACGCCGGCGGCGCTCGCGGCAAGGCGCTGCTGGAGGCGGCCCGCTCGGCCGGCGCGGTGGAGGTGGCCTGCCGGAAGCTGACCAGGGCCGAGGAACGGATCGCCTTCGTCCGGGCCGAGGTGACCCGGCCCGGCGGATCCATCTCGCCGCCAGCCGCGGCGGCCATCCTGGACGCGGTCGGCAACGACCTGCGTGAGCTCGCCGCCGTCTGCGCACAGCTGGTGTCCGACACCGGCGGGCGGATCGACGCCGACGCCGTCGCCCGCTACCACCGCGGCCGTGCCGAGGTCACCGGCTTCGCCGTCGCCGACCGGGCGGTCGTCGGCGACGTGATCGGCGCCCTGGAGACGCTGCGCCACGCCCTGACGGTGGGCGTCGCGCACGTCCTGATCGCCGATGCGCTCGCGGACGGCGTGCGGACCATCGCGCGGGTGGCGAGCAGCGGGCGGAGCAACCCGTACTCGCTGGCAACGACGCTCGGTCTGCCGCCGTGGAAGGTGAAACGCGCGCAGAGCCAGGCACGCGGCTGGACCGAACGGGGTCTCACCGAGGCGCTCGGCGTGGTCGCCGTCGTCAATGCCGACGTCAAGGGCGCCGCCGCGGAGCCGGCCTACGCGCTCGAGCAGGCGATCCGCCGCCTGCACACCGCCCGCGCGACACGCTGACCGACCGGTGGTCGGGTGCGCCCCACCGATCTCGCGGTCGTTAGACCTGCCGGCCGGCCCCCGCGCGGGACCCATGTCTTGCCCGGCGTAGCCGCCCGGGCCGGGCGGGGCTGCTGGCCGACGAAGGCCTCAGCCCGGCGGACGTACCGGAGACACCGACGGTGGGCGGCGCGGCGCCGGCGACGGC
This sequence comes from Mycobacteriales bacterium, assembly GCA_051000035.1. GTDB lineage: Bacteria > Actinomycetota > Actinomycetes > Mycobacteriales > QHCD01 > QHCD01. The sequence continues at coordinate 4,024 of JBPCOR010000305.1, forward strand.
TAGCTTGAGTTTCCGATGATCATGACGTTTCGGCTGCTGCCCGCATGGTGAGCTGACGCGGTT
>JBPCOR010000345.1:0-4900 GCA_051000035.1 Mycobacteriales bacterium
GCGACCACACCAGCGACTGGGCGCCGGTGCCGGGCCTGACGGGCGGTTCTGCTGAAGCGGTCATCGCGATGCCTTCGGCTCTGGGGCGGTTTGCTCGGCGAGCAACAAAAAACCCCTCGTGCCAGGCACGGAGGGGTTTGCGCGTCGACCGGTGGTGGCTGTCGACGCGCTAGATGATTACGAGAATCAGGCGCACCCGAATGACTGTACGGGCGCCTCGAAGAGGGCGTCAATTCAGCGGGAGGCCCGTCCCGCATGCTGGGACAGCGGTCGGGCCGGCCGCCCGGGCCGGGGCCGCCCCGTCGCGACACCCGTCAACCGCAGACCGCGCCGAACGCTGCCGACCCGACCAGCTTCGCGTACTTGCCCAGTACGCCGGTGGGGTAGGGCTGCTCGGGCGCCGTCCAGTCGGCCCGGCGGCGTTGCAGCTCGGCGGCGTCGACGAGCAGGTCCAGCGTTCGGTTGGTGGCATCGAGGCGGACGCGGTCACCGTCGCGGACCAGCGCGATCGGCCCCCCGACCGCCGCCTCCGGCGCGACGTGCCCGACGCAGAATCCCGTCGTACCACCGGAGAAGCGGCCGTCGGTGAGCAGCAGCACGTCCTTGCCCAGCCCCGCGCCCTTGATCGCGCCGGTCACGGCGAGCATCTCCCGCATACCCGGGCCGCCGCGCGGTCCCTCGTAGCGGATCACGACGACATCGCCGGCGCAGAGGGTGCCGTCGAGCACGGCTTGCATCGCGGCGGGCTCGCGGTCGAACACCCGCGCGGTGCCCTCGAAGACGGCGCTTTGCAGACCTGCTGTCTTCACCACGGCACCCTCGGGGGCCAGCGAGCCGGTCAGGATCGCGAGGCCACCGGTGCGGTGGATCGGTGTCGCGATCCCCCGGATGATGTCCCCGTCGGGATCGGGCGGGGCAAGCTCCGTGAGGTTCTCGGCCACGGTGTGGCCGGTCACGGTCAGGCAGTCGCCGTGCAGCAGCCCCGCGTCGAGCAGCGCCTTCATCACCACCGGCACGCCGCCGACCCGGTCGACGTCGCTCATCACGAACCGGCCGAACGGCTTGACGTCGGCCAGGTGCGGCGTGCGGTCGCCGATGCGGTTGAAGTCCTCGAGATCCAGCGCGACCCCCGCCTTGTGCGCGGTGGCGAGCAGGTGCAGGACGGCGTTGGTGGAGCCGCCCAGCGCCATCACGACGGTGATCGCATTCTCGAATGCGTGCCGGGTAAGGATCATGCGGGCCGTGATGCCGGCATCGACGAGGCTGACGACGGCCTCGCCACTGCGCTCGGCGTAGACGTCCCGGCGCGCATCGGGCGCCGGCGGCGCGGCGCTGCCGGGCAGCGAGAGCCCGAGCGCCTCCGCGGCGCTCGCCATCGTGTTGGCGGTGAACATGCCGCCGCATGCTCCCTCGCCGGGGCAGGCGTGGCACTCGATCGTGTCCAGGTCGGCCCGGCTCATGGTGCCCAGTGCGCACGCACCGACACCCTCGAACGCGTCCACGATCGTGATGTCGCGGTCACCGACCCGCCCGGGAAGGGTCGTTCCGGCGTAGAGGAATACGGCGGCGAGGTCGAGGCGGGCCGCAGCCATCAGCATGCCCGGCTCGGACTTGTCGCAGCCGGCCAGCAGGACGACGCCGTCGAGTCGCTCGGCGAAGACGACCGTCTCGACGGAGTCGGCGATCACCTCCCGGGACACCAGCGACGCGTGCATGCCCTCGTGTCCCATCGAGATCCCGTCGGAGACCGAGATCGTGCCGAATTCCATCGGGAAGCCGTCGGCTCCGCGCACGCCCAGCTTGGCCCGCTTCGCCAGCCGCGCGAGCGACAGGTTGCACGGCGTGATCTCGTTCCACGAGGACGCGACGCCGATCTGCGGCTTGCCGAAGTCCTCGTCCCGCATGCCGACGGCCCGCAGCATCGCCCGCGCCGGGGCCCGCTGGTATCCGGCGGTGACCTCGTGGCTGCGTGGTTGCCGGTGCGTGCGCGTCGGTTCGGCACTCTGGGGCTGCTTGGTCATGGTTCGTCCTCTCCTCGGCCTGCTGATGCGATCATGTCGCACCCGGCCAGCGTCCGTTCCGACGCGCCCTGCGAGCATGGCGGTCGTGGCGAGCAACCCCCCTGCCGGCGTGACGCTGCGACTGCGGCTGCCCCGTACGGCGTTGCTCGCGGCGTTCTTCCTGGCGTTGTGCCTCACGCCGCTCGCGTTCGCCCGCCCGTGGCTGCCGGTGGTGTACGTCCTGCCGGTCGTCGTGCTGGCCTGGATACTGCGCGCCGGCACGGACGTCGACGCCGACGGGCTGACCGTCCGCGCGCTGCTTCGCTCCCGCCGGGTCGAGTGGGACGGTGTCACGGCCATCGCGCCCGGCCGACGCGGGGAGCTGTCGGCTGTGCTCCGCAGCGGCAACCGGCTGCGGCTGCCACTCGCGCGGGCCCGCCATCTGCAGCAGATCGCCGTCGCGAGCGGCGGTCAGGTGCCCGCCGTACGAGCCGATCAGTAGCCGTCGGCGACGACGTTGTGCAGGTCGTCCCCGGCGAGATAACGCCGCAACTGAGCGGCGACCAGCCGCGCCGCACGGGCCGGGAAACCGCTGACCGAGCCCGCCACGTGCGGTGTCAGCAGCAGGCCGGGGGCACCCCACAGCGGGTGGTCCGCGGGCAACGGCTCCGGGTCGGTGACGTCGACGGCGGCGCGCAGCCGGCCCGATCGCAGCTCGGCGAACAGGGCATCGGTGTCGACCACCGGCCCCCGGGCGGCGTTGACCAGCAGCGCCCCGTCGGGCATGGCCGCCAGCAGCTCCGCGCCGACCAGCCCGCGCGTCGCGTCGGTCAGCGGCAGCAGGACCACGACCGCGTCGGCCCGCGGCAGCAGCGCCGGCAGCTCCTCAACGGCGTGCACACCGTCGCGGGCCCGGCGCGCGACCATGGTGACCTCGACGTCGAACGGCGCGAGCCGGGCGCGAACCCCCTCGCCGATCGCACCGGCCCCGAGGACGAGCACCCGGCGGCCGGCCAGCTCGCCGGTGACGCGCTGGGTCCAGCGGCGGGCATCCTGAGCCCGCACGAAGTCGGGAATCTCCCGAGCGTCGGCGAGCAGCACCGTTACCACCCACTCCGACGTCGAGCTGGTGTGCACCCCCCGGGCGTCGCAGAGGAGGACTCCCGCCGGCATCCGGTCGACGAAGGCATCCGCGCCGGCCGTCATCAGCTGGACGACCCGCAACTCGGGCAGGTCGGCGATCGTCGCGGAGATTTCCGGGCCGGCGAGGAACGGCGGCACCCAGAAGGTCGTCTCTTCCATGCCCTCCGGACGCTCCACACCGGGGTTCCACACCCGGGCGGGCGGCTCACCGGGCAGCGGCTCGACGGCGGAGCGGACGGCTTCCGACGGCAGCAGTACGGCCACATCAGTCACCTTCCGACCGTATCCCGCGGGTGCGCTCGCACCGTCGGCGCGGGTCAGGGAGACTGTCCAGATGAGGCGGCGCCCATCCAGCTGAGGCGGCGCCCATCCAGCTGAGGCGGCGCCCATGAGATCGGGAGCGTGATGCGGGCCTTCGCACGGCGAGTTCTGACGACGGTGGCCGTGGGCTGTGCGGCGGTGCCGCTCGCCGGCTGCGGCGCGTCGGCGCCGGACGCCCCGAAAGCGCCGTCGCAGCAGCGCACCTGGGCCCAGCAGAACAGCGGAGTGCCACCGGCCGTCGATCCGCAGGTGCCCGGCCAGGCGCCGCCGAGCCAGGGCGTGCCGTCGGCCCCCGGGAAGCCGGGGTCGCAGCAGGACGCCAACGTGGTCGCCGACCACCTCGACGCGCCGTGGGGCCTGACGATGCTGCCCAACGGCGACGCCCTGGTAGGTGAGCGGCCGACCGGTCGCATCCTGGAGGTCAGCCCGAAGGCAGCGCCGCCGAGGTTTGTGATGCGGATCCCCGGCATCGATGCCCACGGCGACGGCGGCCTGCTCGGTCTCGCCATTGGCCCGACATTCGGTCAGGACGGCCTCGTCTACGCCTACATCACGACGGCGCAGGACAATCGAGTGCTGCGGTTCGCGATCGGGCAGAAGCCGAAGGCGATCCTGACCGGCATCCCCAAGGGCGCCACCCGAAACGGTGGCCGCATCGCCTTCGGCCCGGACGGATTCCTCTACGTCGGCACGGGCGACGGCGGCCGGCCCTCGGTCGCCGCGAAACCACGCGGCCTGGCCGGCAAGATCCTGCGGATCGACGTCTTCGGCAAGCCGGCGAAACGCAACCCGACCCCGGGCTCGGCCGTCTACGCGAGGGGTCTTGGCGACGTCGAGGGCCTGTGCTGGAGCCGCACCCGCCAGCTCTACGCCGTCGACACCGACAGGGTCGACACCGTCACGGTCGACACCGTCACGGTCGGGTCGGCCGTCAGCGTCAAGCCGCTCTACCGATGGCCGGCTGGCAACCCGGCCGGCCCCGGATCGTGCGCCGTCGAAGGCTTCGGGCTGTTCGTGCCGCAGCTCGCCGGTGAACGCATCGACGGCATCGCGCTCGGCACCACGGCGACGGTGAACCGCCCGCCGACGCAGTTGTTCACGCGCGCCTACGGCCGGCTGCGCTCGATCGTCGCCGCGTCCGACGGCGCGCTGTGGATCACGACGTCGAACCGGGACGGCCACGGCACCCCGCGCCCGGGCGATGACAGGGTGCTGCGGATCTTCCCGCCCAGCTCCTCGACGACCCCGCCGGTCTGACCCGGGGCGCGGCGGGGATCCGGCGGACCGGCTACCGCTCGGCGCCGAGGCGCTGCAGAATCAGCGAGCGTACGGCCCGCGCATCGGCCTTTCCGCCGGTCGCCTTCATCACCGCGCCGACCCACGCACCGGCCGCCCCGACCCTGCCGGCCCGGATCTTCTCTGCCACGCCCGGGTGT
>JBPCOR010000062.1:0-7105 GCA_051000035.1 Mycobacteriales bacterium
AATCGGGTGCCAGGGGAGTCCCGGGTCCCGTTCCGCTGGACGATCAACCCCTACCGTGGCTGCAGCCACGCCTGCAAGTACTGCTTCGCCCGCCAGACCCACACCTACCTCGACCTCGATGCCGGTCACGACTTCGACACCACGATCCTGGTGAAGGTCAACGCCGGCGCGCTCGTGCGCCAGGAGCTCGCGAGCCCGCGATGGTGCGGCGAGCCGATCGCGATGGGCACCAACACCGACCCCTACCAGCGCGCCGAGGGCCGCTACCGGCTGATGCGCGAGATCCTCGCGGCGTTGCGGGACGCGGCGAACCCGTTCTCCGTCCTCACCAAGGGCACGCTGATACTGCGCGACATCGACCTCATCGCCGAGGCGGCCGCCCGCACCGACGTGTCGATCGCGGTGTCGGTGGGCTGCGTCGACGAGCAGCTGTGGCGCACCGTGGAGCCGGGCACGCCGTCGCCGCGCCGCCGGCTTGACGTCATCCGCCGGTTCGCCGAGGCCGGAATCCACGGGTCGGTGCTGATGGCACCGATCCTGCCCGGGCTCTCCGACTACGACGAGCGGATCGAGGCGACCGTCGCCGCGATCGCCGCGAGCGGTGCGCGCAGCGTCACCCCGATCCCGCTGCATCTTCGCCCGGGCGCCCGGGAGTGGTACCAGCAATGGCTGCGGGCCGAGCATCCGCACCTGCTTCCCCGCTACCGCAGCCTGTTCGGCCGCGGCTCCTACGCCGACCGTGACTACCAGAGCGACGTGGTCGACCGGGTCCGGTCCGCGGCGGCGCGCCACGGGCTCGCCCGCGACGCACCCACGACCTTCCGCCAGGTGGAGGCACGGTCGGCCCCAGCGGTCGCCGAGCAGCCGACGCTCAGCTGACCCGAGTGGGCGCCCGCGCGTCGCGGGTCACCCGGCGTTCGGCCACGAACGACATGAACGGGATGGTGCCCGCCGCACCGACCAGGACCGTCTTGACCAGCGACCATCGCCCCCGGAAGGCGAGGTCCAATGTCGCCAGCAGGTAGACGATGTAGAGGAATCCGTGCAGCGGGCCGACGACGGCCACGACCGCCTGTTGGCTCGCTGCGTACTTCAGCGGCACGCCGACAAAGACCAGTAGCACCAGGCCGACGCCGGTCAGGTAGGCGATGATCCGGTATCGCACCAGCGCGCCAGCCATCAGCGCCGCTTCGCGCCGTGCGGTGGAGCCCGGTGCTGCTCGGCGCGGTCCTGCGCGTCGAGGCAGGCGAGGTAGCGGTTGTACTCGGTCAGCGCCTCGTCCGGTTCGTCGTCGACGGTGCCGGCCGGGACCGGCATCGGCGCGGGCTCCCGGCGGCGGGTCGGGGCGGCCGAGCGCCGCTCCGCTTCGGTAGGGGGATGCAGCTCGGTGCGCACGATGCGCCAGTGGAAGAAGACGACGAACGCCGCGAACAGCGGCCACTGCACGGCGTAGGAAAGGTACTGCAGGCTGTCGGTCGCGTGAAAGCGATGCCACTGCCAGCGGCCGAGCAGCACGAACGCGACGATCATCACGACGGTGACCAGATGCAGCAGCCACCACCGTGGTGAGGTCAGCAGCCGGCGCACCTTCTCAGGCTAACCGTCCCACGACAGGATTGTCTGGTGCCCTACCAGCCGATCGACGCCGACCCCGATCCGGGCGCGGTCGAGCGTGTCACCTTCGTGATGTTCCGGTCCGACCGAGACTGCGTCGCCGCACGGCGGCCCGGCGGCGGTCTGTGCCTGGTCACGGCCGAGGTCAGGGCGGGTGAGAACTACCTGCTCGACACGAGCGTGCGCGGCCCGCTGGAGGTGGCCGGTTTCCGTATGCAGCGGGTCCATCCGTTCGCCGCGGACGGCCCGCACGTCTACGCCTGGATCGAGGGTGACGCCTACAGCGGTCGGCGGCCGCACCCGAGCGTCGACCGCAGGGCCGCGAGCGCCGAGCAGATCGCCGCTCGGCTGCGGACCCAGGGCGACTCGGGCTCCGCCCGGATCGTGGCGGATGCCGCCCGGTCCTACCGCGAACAGGACGAGGCGAGCTATCACGCCGACAACGTGCGGCTGATGCAGCCGGCGTATCTGCGGGGGCGGACCGCCACGGAGGGATCGGGCTTCGGCGGCGATGCGACTGCCTGGCGGCAGCGGCGCGAGCTGATCGTCGACGGCATCGACCGCGACGGCACGTTCCTCGACCTGGGCTGCGCCAACGGCCTGCTGATGGAGTCGGTGACCGACTGGGCCGCCGAGCGCGGCTACCTGATCGAGGCGTACGGCGTGGATATCGCACCCAGGCTGGTCGACCTCGCCCGCGAGCGGTATCCCCTGTGGGTCGGCCGCATCGAGCTGGGAAACGCGATCGACTACCGCCCGCATGATGGTCGGCGATTCACCTTCGTTTACCTGCTACTGGAGTTCGCGCCGGCCGACCGCCGCCGGGATCTGATCGGCCACGCGCTCGGCGCGCTCGTGCTGCCCGGCGGCCGGCTGATCGTCGGGCGCTACGGCGACCACGGCACGGCAGCGCGGGCTCTCGCCGCTCTCGGGTTCACCGCCACCGGCGAGAGCCGGCGCCCGGCCGCGACCGTTGCCTGGATCGACGCCAATCCGGCCATCGCCGAACCCGTCACGTCCGACCCTGTCACCTGCGGTCAGGTCGAGTAGAGGCGGTCCGCGTAGTCCGGCCCGTAAATAGCTTTGCAGCGCCTGCAGGGTCTCGTCCGGGCGTTCCAGCCATTGCGCGATCTGCGGCCGAGACGGCGCGGCGTCGGGCTGCCACGACGTTTCGTCCCACAGCTTGGACCGCAGGAATGCCTTGGCGCAGTGGTAGAAGACCTCGTCGATGTCGATGACCGTGACGATTGCGGGCCGGTGCCCCTTGACCGCCATGTCATCGAAGAACGGCGCGTCGAGCAGCAGCCGGGCCCGCCCGTTGATGCGCAGCGTGTCGCCGCGGCCGGGGATGAGGAACAGCAGGCCGACCCGCGGGTTGGCCAGAATGTTGTGCAAGCCGTCGACCCGCCGGTTGCCGGGACGGTCGGGAAGCGCGATCGTGCGCTCGTCGAGCACCCGGGTGAAGCCGGGCGGGTCGCCCTTCGGGGACACGTCCATGTTGCCGCCCGCATCCGACGTCGCGAGCACGCAGAACGGCGACGCCGCGAGCCAGTCCACATCGAGCCGGTGCAGCGTCGACCGCACCTTGTCCGCTACCCGGCCGATCGGATCGCCGACCAGCTCCCGCAGCTGCGCGGGATCTGTCAGCTCGACACCGGCGGTGACGTCCGGCAATGGCCCGGCCGGTGGGCGCGGCTCGCTGGGTGGCATCGACTCATCGTGCCATCACGTGCGCGCGCAGCGCTGCGGCGGCGGGTCCGGACCGGCGCTCGCCCGGCGTGTGCTGAGATCGAGGCCGGACGTCGTACACCTCGGAAGGGAAACGCCATGGGGCAGCCGCTGGACCAGGCCGCGCAAGAACGGCTCTCGCAGGCCGACAAGGTGTTCACCTCCGACCTGTCCATCGACGAATTCGTGCTGCTGGAATCGGTCGGATTCGTGCCCCTCGGATTGGTGATGGGCACGTCGGTCTACCACATCGGTTGGCAGCCGCAGCGCCGGCAGCAGAGCCAGGAGCTGCAGGTCCTGACCAGCGCGATGTACACCGCGCGGGAGAATGCGATGGGCCGCATGCAGGCGGAGGCGGACGCGCTGCGGGCCGACGGCATCGTCGGCGTACGGCTGGAGTGGCGCCGGCACGGCGCGAGCGCCGAGCACATCGAATTCATCGCGATCGGCACCGCGGTGCGGTTTGCCGCGCAGCCCGGACAATTCCGCCGTCCGGACGGGCGCGCATTCACCTCGCACCTCTCCGGGCAGGACCTGTACAAGCTCGCCAAGACAGGTTACGCGCCGGTCGCGTTCGTACTCGGCAACTGCGTCTACCACGTCGCGGCGCAGGGCATGATCCAGACGATGCAGCAGATGGGCCAGAACGTCGAGATGCAGCAGTGGACGCAGGCCTACTACGACGCCCGCGAGATCGCGATGTCGCGGATGCAGGCAGAGGCCGAACGCGACCAGGCGACCGGGGTCGTCGGGGTGACCATCGTCGCCTCGGAGTGGGTCTGGGGGACTCACACGATGGAGTTCTACGTTTCCGGCACAGCGGTCCGCAGGGTCGGTGAGGCCGAACCGATCGTGCCGAGTGCGGTGCTGCCGTTCTCCTCGTGACCACACCCGACCCCGACTTCGACTTCGACGTCGACCGGGCGGCGGCCGCGCTCGCCGCCGCCCTGCAACAGCCCGGTGGCGGCACGATGGTGCTCGGTGCGCTCGGCGCCGTCGCAACGCTGAGCTTCGCACCCGAGCAGCCGGCGCGGCTGCTCCGGCGGCGCATCCCCGCGGCGCTGCTGGTCGGCGACTGGGAGTTCGCCGCCGTCGAGCCGGCCGGCATCCGGTTGGAAATCCGGCACACGGTGCGGGGCGTGATCTTGCAGACCGAGACGGCCGGCCCCGCCGAGGCCGGCCGACGCCTCGCCGAAGCCGTGCTCGCGGCCGCCACCGACGCCGGCCCGGACGCCGTCCTGCAGACGCAGTCGGCGTTCTACGGCATCGCAGCGATCGGCGGCGGCTGAGCCCGGTGTGACCCGCGCCGTAGGCTTGCGGACCATGGATTCCGCCCGTTACCTGGAGAGCCTGGCCGACGACGCCGCCCTGTTGATCGCGGCCGGGCGTCACGACGGTGCTACCGCCGTGCCGACCTGTCCCGGCTGGGACCTCGATGCCCTGCTCTGGCACGTCGCGGTGGTCTACCGGCACAAGGTGGTCTGCATCCGCATCGGCCGGCCACCCGATCCGTGGCCGCCGCCGCGGCCGTCGGGCGCTGTCGCCGACGAGCTGCGGGCGGCCTACGACGAGCTGACCGAGCAGCTGCGTGTGCGCGATCCCGCCGACCCGGCCTTCACCTGGTACCCACCCGATCAGACGGTGGGATTCTGGCAACGCCGGATGGCGCAGGAGACGGCGGTGCACCGGGTGGATGCGCAGCTCGCGGTCGGCGTCGCAACGCCGATCGCCGCCGACATCGCCGCCGACGGAGTCGATGAGTTCCTGACCATGATGCTCGCGCCGGACTACACCGACACGCCGGCCGACGCACCCGACCGAACGCTACGAATCAAGGCCGGTGGCCGCGAGTGGCTGGTGACTGTGACGCCGCGACGCGTCAGCGCCTCCCGCAATCCGGCCGCGGCGGAGCCGGCCGACGCCACCATCACCGGCGATCCGTCCACCGTCGACCTGTGGCTGTGGGGTCGCGGCGGCGACACCGATCTTGATGTGGAGGGCGACCCGGCGGCGATCGAGGCCCTCCACGCCGCGATCGGGCGGGGCGCGCAGTAGGGTGCGGCTACGGTCCGACGGGTCCCTGTTCGGGCCTACCTTCCTGCCCAGGCAGCCACCGGGAGCATCACGGCGATCCTGGTCGGACTCAGCCGCCCACTGTCGGCGTGCTCTCCTCGACCCGGCTGGGCGTGGCGTACACCGCCGGTATCGATCCCAGCCGGCCGGCCTGGAAGTCCTGGAAAGCCTGCTGTACCTCGGCTTTGGTGTTCATGACGAACGGTCCCATCCAGGTGACCGGCTCGCGTATCGGGCGGCCGCCGAGGATCAGAACCTCCAGATTCGGCTCCGCACTGGGCTGCCCCGCTCCGGCGGCGACACCAATCGTGTCGCCCGGGCCGTAAACCGCGAGCTGTCCCTTGTGGACCGGGCGCCGGTCGATGCCGACAGTGCCGTTGCCGGCAAGCACGTACACCAGGGCGTTGAAATCACGCTGCCACGGAAGATCGAGCCGCGCGCCGGGGGAGAGGGTGGCGTGCACCAGGCTGATCGGGGTGCGCGTAGATCCCGGCCCGCGTGAGCCGCCAACCTCGCCGGCGATGATCCGAAGTAGCGTGCCGCCGTCGGGTGACGCGACGAGCGCGACGTCACCGCCGCTGATGTCCTGGTAGTGCGGGGTGGCGAACTTCTCAGCGCGGGGCAGGTTGACCCACAGCTGAACGCCGTGGAAGAGCCCACCGGAGACGACGAGTTGCTCCGGCGGCGTCTCGATGTGCAGGATCCCGGCGCCGGCGGTCATCCATTGGGTGTCGCCGTCGGTGATCTCACCCCCGCCACCCTGCGAGTCGTGGTGAGTCATGATCCCGTCGATCATGTAGGTCACCGTCTCGAAGCCGCGGTGCGGATGCCATGGCGTGCCCTTCGGCTCGCCGGGTGCGTACTCCACCTCGCCCATCTGGTCCATGTGCACGAACGGGTCGAGGTCGGTCAGATCAGCGCCCGCGAACGCGCGGCGGACCGGGAATCCCTCGCCCTCGTACCCGCCCGGCGCGGTGGTGACGCCTCGCACGGGGCGCGCCTGAGCGGTCGGGTCCGGCGCGGCCAGCCGGTCCAGAACGGTGACGTCAGCGACGGTGACAGCGGGCATGGGTGCTCCTTGGGGTGGTCGATACTTGATCGTTCAACCATTCGGGTATGCCGGGCATTCCAACCCGGCCGACGACCACCGCGGCTGTGAGTCGCGTCGCCGCGAGTGGTCTGAGACAAAACGGCCGCGGCGCCCGAGATTGATCTCGGGCCCGCGGCCGCATCGGGACGCTACTTCTTGAAGGCGTCCTTGACGTTCTCGCCGGCCTGCTTGAGATTTCCCTTGGTCTGGTCGGCCTCGCCCTCGGCCTGCAGATCGCGATTGTCGGTAGCCTCGCCGACCTTCTCCTTACCCTTGCCGGTCAGCTTTTCGGTCTGATTGCTGACTTTGTCTCCGAGGCCCATATGCAGTCCTTTCTGTGCGCCGCGAACGACACGATGCCGCCACGGGCTGGCTGCCAGGGTACGGGATCTGCTGTCCACGGCGCCGGATTCACGGCTCGCGCCCCGGCACGCAGTAGGCAGCGGCGCTCGAGCTGGGCCCGAATGATACTTCCGCCGCCACGCCCCCGGCTGGCTGCCCGACACCACACCCGACCGGCGGCGTGGATACTGAAGGCATCGCTCGTCTGGGGAGGCCAACGATGGTCATCTACGTTTGGTCGGCTATCGGCGTAGCCGT